>NZ_JZIR02000011.1:0-98389 GCF_000961955.2 Hymenobacter sp. AT01-02 | reverse complement strand
ACCCCCCGCCGACCGCCACCTCCACCACCAAACCCACCGCCGCCAAATACGCCGCGGCCGCCGGAAAAGTCGCCGAAAATGATGGGAGGAACCATACCCCCGCCAAAGCCCCGGTTGCGGCGCCCGCCGCCACCGCCGCCCCGGTTGCGGAGCAGAATGAAGAGTAGCAAGATGCCGATGACAATCCAGAACGTCCAGCTAGAATCTCCGCTGTCTTGGGCACGTGGCCGGTTCTGGGTAGTAGCATCAGCCTTATATTCCCCTTTCGCTAAGGCAATAAGCTGATCCGTTGCGCGGTCTAGTCCTTCATAATACCGCTGTTCTTTGAAAGCAGGTACAACCGTGTTAGAAATAATGCGCTTAGATAGGGCATCGGTTATTGCGCCTTCTAAGCCGTAGCCGGTATGAATTCGGGCCTTGCGCTCCTGCTCTGCTACTAGTAGCAAAATACCATTGTTGCGGCCCTTGTTACCAATACCCCAGGCTTCGCCCAGCTTCTGCGCGTAGTCTACAATATCGTAGTCGCCAATGCTGGGCACCGTCACGATGGCAATCTGGGAAGAAGTACTATCGTCGTAAGCCACCAGCTTCTGTTCTAGGGCGGCTACTTGCTCTGGGGTCAGCATCCCGGCCACGTCGTTGACAAGGCGCGGCGGGTTTGGGCGCGGTGGTATGTCTTGAGCCAGGGCGCTACCCAGGCCAAGTAACACACATACAGCTAGTAGAAAGGGGCGAAGCCAGGTGCGAACTATAGGAAGGGAAGGGGATGTCATACGCGAGGAGGCTGGGATTCGCCACCACCAAAAGAGATAGAGTCGTCGAGCTCATTCTTGTCAGTAGCAGCGTCGTAGGGGAAGTAGCGCCGGAGCTGCTCGCCTACGCGCCGGATGCCTTGCTCTAGGCCTGGCACGTACCGCGAAGCACGAAACTCTTGTAGCACTGTTTCCTTAGTAGTTTCCCAGAAGTCGTCGGGCACGGCAGCATTGATGCCCGCGTCGCCGATGACAGCAAACTGTCGGCTCTGCCACGCCAGGTAAAATAGCACACCATTGCGCTGGGCAGTACGGTGCATATTTAGCTCAGCAAATACCTGGGCCGCCCGGTCGAGTGGTTCGGGGGTGGGGCAGTGGTCTTCCAGATGTACCCGAATTTCGCCAGATGTCCGCAGTTCGGCCTGCCGAATGGCGGCTACCAGTGCTGCTTCTTGCTCGGGAGTGAGAAGGTTATTCATATTCAGTTGCCGATGGCCAGTGGCCAGCTACCGGCCGCGGAAACAAACCGGTAGCTGGCAGCTGGCAACTGAGTTAGAACTGAACGGTAGGTGCTTTTTGCGAAGCAGCATCGGCTTCGAAGTATGCTTTCTCCTTGAAGCCAAACACACCCGCAAACAGGTTGTTAGGGAAGGATTTTACAAAACCGTTGTAGTCGTTGGTTACGGTGTTGAACTTGTTCCGCTCTACGTTGATGCGGTTTTCAGTTCCTTCAATTTGGGATTGCAACTCCTGGAAGTTGGCGTTGGCCTTCAACTCAGGGTAGTTTTCGGATACGGCCAGCAAGCGGCCCAGGCCGCTGCTCAATTGGCTTTGGGCCTCTTGGAAGCGCTGAATGTTCTCGGGAGTTAGCTGATCGGCATTCAGCTGAACGCTCGAGGCCTTAGCCCGTGCATTTACTACATCGGTCAGGGTAGTTTTCTCAAAATTGGCGGCGCCTTTCACCGTGTTCACCAAGTTCGGGATAAGGTCGGAGCGACGCTGGTAGGCGCTTTGCACGTTAGCCCACTGTGCCTTCACGGCTTGGTCACGGCTAACCATGCCGTTGTACCCGCAGGAAGATTGCGAGAGCAGCAGCAGTATACCGGCGAAATAGAGCAGAAAACGTTTCATGTGTGCAGGAAGAATAAGTAGTTGGGAAAAAGGAGAAACAATGGATGACACCAAACCCTAGCCAGGGTGCGCCGGTTTACGCTCGGTGCGCTGCAAAGTACGAATTCAGGCCACAGCGGTTGTGTCGGATGCAGCTCCGGCCCCGATTCACTATTTTGCGTGCTTAGTTACGCTTCTTCTACATGAAAGCAGTCATTCCAGTTGCCGGCATTGGGTCGCGCCTGCGTCCGCACACGCATACCCAGCCTAAATCGCTGGTGCCCGTGGCCGGCAATACCATCTTGGGTCACATCATCGACCGCCTCGTGGAAGCCGGCGTGAGAGAGTTCGTTTTTATCATTGGCTACCTCGGTGAAAAGATTGAGCGCTACGTGCGCCGGCAGTACCCGGAGCTGCTAGCTTCATTCGTGGTGCAGGAGCCGCGCGAGGGTATTGCCCACGCGCTCTGGCTGGCCCGCGACCAGTTCAGGACTGAGAAAGAGGGTATTCTGATTTTGCTGGGCGACACCATTGTGGATGTAGACCTGCAGGAGATGATGCGCACCCCCGGCAACGTGCTCGGCGTGAAAGAGGTGAAAACACCGTCTATGTTTGGCTTGGTGGAGACGAGTGCTACCGGCCGCGTGACCAAGGTGGTAGAAAAGCCGCGCATCCCGAAGTCTAACTACGCCATGGTGGGCCTATACAAAATAGCCAATGCCGATTGGCTAGCCACGGCCCTCGAACGCATCATCGACCAGAACCAGCGTACCCACGGGGAATTTCAGCTCACCGATGCCTGATGCTCATGATTCAGGATGGCGCGGAAATGACCACTACTTCCGTAGATAATTGGTTTGACTGCGGCCGCAAGGAAAGCCTGCTGGAAGCGAATGCGCGGCTACTCAATTTGCCGGAGTTCTTGAAGCGCCGAGAATATCCCGAGTTTCCGGATACCATCATCATTCCACCCGTCAGCATTGGGAATGATTGCCAGATCAGTGGTTCCATCATTGGTCCCAACGTAGCTATCGGCGACCGGACCATTGTTAAGAATACCATTCTGAGTGACTCCATCATTGGGTCGTACAGTGAACTACGCTCAGCCGTTATGCACGACTGCATTGTGGGTTCTGATGCGCTCTTCAAGGGTACTCGTCACAGCCTCAACATCGGCGACAACACCGAGATTGACTACAGCTAAGCGGGGCTATGTTCAACTCCCTGAAGAAACTGCTTGGTTTAGCGGCAAGCACACCAGCAGAGCAGCAAGCCAATTCGTTGCCGACTGAGCATATAACCGAGCAGTTTCGTCAGGGTGTTAAAACTGATTCTGAGGCAAAAGTGCTGGCGCTCGGTGGCCGCATCTGCGACTGGCTGCCGCTGCTAGATGCACCAGAACTACGTGAAGTAGCAGAAGTTTGTGGCCGCATGAGTGTGTTAAATGCACTGATCAATATTTCCTTTCAGGCG
Source organism: Hymenobacter sp. AT01-02 (assembly GCF_000961955.2). NCBI lineage: Bacteria > Pseudomonadati > Bacteroidota > Cytophagia > Cytophagales > Hymenobacteraceae > Hymenobacter > Hymenobacter sp. AT01-02. The sequence continues at coordinate 95,054 of NZ_JZIR02000011.1, read as the reverse complement.
CCCGTTGCAGTCATAAGCGCATGGCTCGCGCAAGAAAATCTGCTCGGCCACCTTTCGCCGGAAGAGGCGGCTATACTAGCAAAGGATAATGAGCAACTCACGGAGCAGGAGTTAACAAACCTACGCTGGAGTATGGAGAGCTTGTGGGCTATGATGTGGGCTACGCGTATGGTGCCTACGTTGGACCCCGTGAAGTGGTGCGGCGATAATATGGCGTCGCTGTTACCCAACTTAGAGCGAGGGGAGAGCAATGAAAAGCTTGCGAAACTTCAAGCCCTAAGACCGGCGGCTGAACTGTACCAGATGCTGGACTATTATTATCGGCTACACTGGTACTGTGTAGATGAGCGGCTGCATGGCCGGGCCGCCATCGTATCGGAGTCACTAATATATGAGAGGCGCAAAGCGCTGGAGTGGATTTACAACCGACAGTATGCATGGGACGATGTGGAAATGAGTACGTAACTCTCTTAAGCCGAAGGGTAATACCATCAACTTTAGACAAGGGAAACAGGTAGGCTACAACTTCTCAACCACAAGATGTATCCGGCGCGGGCAGAATGTCGTTACTTTAGCCCGATGCGCTACCTGACTTCCTTTTCCCGTCTTTGGCCCGCGCTGGGCCTCTCGCTTGCCCTGTTGCCCGGCTGCTACTCCCGCTCCGATATGAAAACGGAGGCGGGAACCGCTGCCGGAACCCCTACTGCTGTACCACCCGCTGAGGTTCCTGCGGCGGTGTCGCCTAATACGGCTACCCATACGGAAGCTGCAAACTCCACGCAGCCCCTACAGGCCGTGAACGTGTTTCTGGAAGTGTCGGGGTCGATGGAAGCTTTATGCCCAAAACGGGAGCGAGCGGCGAGAATACTAAGTTTCAGCAGCATGTAGCCCAGTTTCTGTCGGAAGTGAACCGCACCGCTACAGTTCGCCAGAAAGCGTTTTACCGCATCAAGGAAAAGCCCTACGAAGATTCTTACCAAGGCATTTCCAGCACCGTGCGCAGCGGAATTCAGCAGCCCGCAAAAAGCACCGACATCCCCTCGGTGCTTGATACACTGATGAGCAATTACTACCAGCCTGGTACTGTAAGCGTGCTGATTTCGGACTTTATCTACTCGCCGAAAAATGCGGGTGCCATTCCCTACATCAAAACCGACATTACGGACGCGCTGAGCCGCAGTGGTAGCCACCCCGAACTTGGTGTTTCAGTGTACGGGTACACCTCTGATTTCCGCGGTACATACTACCCCGCCCTAAAAGCGGCCGGTAAGAAAACTAACTGCTGCGACACGGAAATTCCTTACTACATCTGGGTGCTAGGGCCAGCCGACGCGGTACGCCGCTTCGATGCCGCCTTATTGGAGCAACAGCCAGCGAAACAGGCTCACTTCGGCGTCACATACCCGCGTCCTCACTACTCCTTACTCAATAAATTTCAGAACAAGGGTAGCTGGTATTACGGCGACGCAGGGGCTAGCAAGCAAACTGCCGATGCCTACCGCGTGGTAGCTGTAAGTGAAGCATCAGCCCAGCAACCCGTCGAGTTTGTCATCGGCATCGACCTAAGTAGGTTGCCCGGCCAGTACCGCGATGTTGCCTACCTCAAGCAGAACTTAAAGCTTCAAGGTGTAGACACCGACGCCACATTGCTGGATGTAATGGCCGCTACCGACCAAACCAAAGCGAGCAGCGGACCGGAAAGTAAGTTCACGCACTTTGCCAAAGTTCGCCTGACTAGACAGCCCAAAGCCGCTCGTCCGCTGGTGCTCCGCCTACAAGACCAGCGCCCCGCTTGGGTAGCGCAATGGACAACCAAAAACGATGCAACACCGGCGTCCAAAACCTTTGCGCTTAGCTCACTGCTAGACGGCTTAGCACCTTCACAAGAAGGCGGTGCCCGGCAGATTTTTGAGTTGCCACTGACCTTACAGCCAGGCGAGTAAGCCTTTGCTTCGTTGCCGCTAACCCTAGCGAACAGCCTGTTTCGGTTCAATCTGGAATGGTTTTCGTTCATTCGGTAGTGGTTGTACCTCTACTTCCCAGTTGTGGGTTCGACTACAATTTCGTTCTGCCCTTATCGTTCAACGATTCGCGAAGTATCTCTTCGCCCTATCTCCTTCCATGAAAGCACTGTTCCGTTCCATTTACGAACTCATCGGCTCGCCCCAACCGCCCGCTGATACCCCCGTGTATCGCGACGTAGTGTTCCCTAACATTGGGTTGCTCAACTTGGGTATTTCGCTGGCCTTAGTGGTAATATTCTACTATGTCATCAACCGGGCAATGGGTGTGGCTACCTTTAATAAAGGCCGGCATTGGGCTATTTTCTTAGTAATGAACGCCCTCATTGCTTTTGGAGTGGCTATTGGGCAAGCCCACGCCCAGCAGGTCACGGATCACAGCTACATCTACTGGCTGGCCACCTGGAACGCCATTCTAGGTATCTTCTGGTTCTTTATCTTCTCCCTGATTCTGCGCAAAGGCTCCACCAACGCGAGTACTACACCGTTCTAGAGTTTAAAAACTAGTTCCTCTTCCCAGATGATGTTGCGCATCAAGCAAGGAGGGGGCAGGGGTGGTTGACCAGGGCGTTGAACGTTACTACTACGGATTGTTCAACCAAATAACATCAGCAATAAGCCAATCACCCCAGTTCAGCTTTGCGGCTGAACAGCTCCTCCTTAGCCAAGGAGGGGAGTTTCGTTCAACATCAGCAACTCATGGCTAAACTCTTTTTATTCGGTATTGGCGGCACGGGCTCTCGCGTGATTCGCTCGCTCACCATGCTGCTGGCCGCGGGCGTAGATTTGCCCAACTGCGACCGGGTAGTGCCCATCATCATCGACCCCGATGCCCACAACGGCGACATGAACCGAACGGTGCAGTTGCTGCAGAGCTACCAGCAGATTTATAAGCGCCTCGGCCCCCGCGAAGAAGGGTTCTTCAAGACTGATATCAGCACTCTGAGCGGTATTTCGCAAGATGTAAACGGCTCGGTGAAGGATACCTTTATCTTCGACTTCGGGGGCATTAACCAGAGCTTCCGGCAGTACCTGAGCTACGATGGCCTATCCGTTGACTCCAAGGGGCTAGTAGATCTGCTCTTCACGCAGGATAACCTCGAAAGCCCCCTGACCATTGGCTTCCGCGGCTCCCCGAACGTGGGCAGCATTGTGCTGAACAAGCTAGTGGAAAGCCCCGAAATGCGGTTTTTCGCCGATAACTTCCAGGATGGCGACCGAGTGTTCTTCGTGTCAAGCATCTTCGGTGGTACGGGGGCGGCGGGTTTCCCGCTCATGCTCAAGAACCTGAAGGACACCAACACGCGCCTCAGCAATGCCCGCTATCTGCGTGATGCACCCACCGGCGCCGTGACGGTGATGCCCTACTTCGCTCTGCAGAGCGAGGACAACGCCGTCATCGACTCCAACAACTTCCTTACGAAAACCAAGGCGGCGCTCAGCTACTACGAGCACAACCTCCAGGGCCTCGACGCGCTGTACTACCTCGCCGATACGCCAGATACGCCCTACGAAAACCAGCCCGGCGGCACCCAGCAGAAGAACAAGGCCCACGTAATTGAGCTGCTGGCGGCCCTAAGCATTGTAGACTTCATGCGCTACTCGCCCGCTGAGCTGCGCACCGGTGGCCCGCACTTCCACGAGTATGGCCTACAAGCGACGCGCCGGAAATTCAGTTCAGCCACCTGCCCGATGAGTCGCGCGAAATCATTGCCAAGCAGCTCACGCAGTTCCTGTACTTCACGCGCTACCACAAGCAGCATCTGCCCACCGACAAAGCGCCCTACGCCGACAACCTGAAGCTGGACTACGCCATGCGTAACGAGCCCATCTTCCGGGAGCTAAACACCTTCCTGCACAGTCAGGACTCGGGCGTAGATCAGTGGCTGCAGGAACTGGCCCAGAACCGTCGTTCCTTCCGCCCCTTCGACCTGCAAACTGACGACTTCAACGCCATGATCCTCGGCAAGCCCGTCGAGAAGAAGTGGAATGACTTTTTCAACAAAGGTCTCAGCCACAACTACCTCCTCGACAACCTCAACAAAACCGAGAAGTCCATCCAGGAGCCCGACAACTTCCGCAAGATGCTGGAGCTGTTCTATGATGTGACCGACAAGGCGTTTGAGGAGAAGATAAAAGTGGTGTAAGAACGAAACCTCCCCTCCTCAGATGAGGAGGGGATGCGGCGGCTTAAGCCGCCGCTGGGGTGGTTGACCTCGTTGCTGATGTTGTTTGGTTGAACTACCCACACTCCTCCGTTCAAGGAGTATCAACCACCCCTAACCCCTCCTCAGCTGAGGAGGGGAACTAGCTCTCTAGTTGTAGTTTCTAGTCTCAAAAGTCACCCCGAATGACCTTCGTCTGGCTCTCCCTCTTCCCAAGGGGAGAGGGCCGGGGGGTGGGGTTCCGATATGGCCAAAGTCCTTCGCTTACATAATAATGGCTCCCAGCAGGTTCAAGGCTGGCAGAAAACGGCGCCGGTAACGAGCACCGAAATCAATACCGTAACGGACCCGGCGGGCGGCAAATCCCGCAACTTGGCCGTGAGCATCCCGACGCCGTTTGCGCGGATGCACCTGTTTGAAACGGCTTTCGACTTCCTGGCCCGCGAAGGGCAGCGCAACCCCGGCTCGGTGTACCACGAGCTGACGACGCACTTCTGGGACTTGCTGGAGCTGCTCTACAACTACCACCTCTACACCCAGGCCGGCCGCAAAATCACGCTACGCCGCTGGAATGCCGAGGCGGAAATCCGCCGGATGCGGCAGGAGGAGGGTACGCGCCTGCTGGGCGAAACCCTGCAGCTCTACATGCAAGACGAACGTTTCCGCGACTTCACCGACATGTACCTGGTGTACTATGAGTCGCCGGAGCTGGCGGGCGGTACGCGCCTGCTGGGCGGCACCTCACCGTTGACGATCCTGTTCACGGGTCCCGAGGTGAAGCCCTTGGATTTGGAGCGTCCGCAGGCCCGCGGCCACTACTTCGATAAGCAAACCGTTCTGCTCGAAGACCGTGACCCGCAGTTCCGGGAGTTCGTGTATGAGCTGTTCCTGGCCTACCCGCAGCTGCAGCGCCGCGAGTTTGCCGGCAGCGTGTACGCCGGCCTCGACCGTAGCAAAATCAACCAGCTTCAGATGCAGGGCGACCGGAGCGCGCAGCAGTTCGCGGCCCGCTACCCCGCGCTGGTAGATGTGCATGGCAACCTGGTGAGTGTGAAAGGCGTGCCGCTGCCCGGCCGCGCCGACCAGTCGGCTGTGACCAGCTCCGACTTGTTCATTCAGCCCACGCGAGAGGCCATTGCTGGTCGGCCTAGGCCACTGGTGCTGCGCCCCAACCTGACCATGCCCGGCGCTAACTACCTCAACGGCCAGCCTTGGGACGACCGCACGCCGGTTCCTTACTATGACGAAGTAGCGCTGGAAAGCCGCGTGCTGCCCGGCAAAGGCTTCAAGTACCCTTATCTGACGGTAGGCGACTTGCTGGAAGACTCGCTGGTGGAGCTGCCCTACGAGTTGAACACCCAGCGTTTCCATACCGGAAAAGTCACGTTCCAGTACGGCGCTGACGGTCAGGGCCGCGCCCGTTTCCCCTACCTGTTGCCGCTGAAACAGGCGTTTTTCGAGTATTTCACGGAGAACGAGCTGGCCGAGCTACTCACCTTTACCATCGACCTAAGTCACGTGCGCGTGCAGCTGCGGGTGCCGGTGCAGGCGGGGCGCTTCATTACGTTTGAACGCAGCTACTACACCAATCCGCAGAACCCGAAGGATGCCCAGGGCCGCGAGATTCTGGAGAAGGGCCGTATTGTGAAGGCTACTGTAGGCGTGGGCGTGTTCCCCTTCTACAAGGTGCGCTATCAGCCTGAGTACAACGACCTCTACAAGGTGATGCTGGTGGATGCGGACAACTCGCCCACTATGCTCAGCCGCCGCTACGACCTGCAGTTCTTCGTGAATGGGGAGCGAATCACGGAGCAGGGTGCCGCCCGCCGCGCTACCCGCTACGAGCGCACCCAGAAGAGCATGGCCACCGCCGGCAGCACCTACTACGAAGTTACCGGTACGCACTTCGACCTCGTGGAGCTGACCTGCCCGCCTGCTACCATTGGCGCCGAGCCAGCCCGTGGCCTGTTCGTGCCGCGCTGGCGCGAGCTGGACCGCGGTACCCGCCGCTTCACCTTCGCGGTGGACTTCGGTACTACTAACACCCACATTGCCTACGCTGACTCGCCCACCGCGCACCCACGCCCGCTGACTATTGGTGAGGCCGATGTGCAGGTGGAGTGGCTGCATGCACCGGTAGCCGATGCAGGCCTATCGGCCGCCCAGCGCTACCGTACCGGCGCCGGCCAGATCTGGACCTACATTGCCACTCTGCAAAACCGCGAGTTTGTGCCCTCATTCGTGGGAGAAGGCGGTTCGGTGTATGAATTCCCGATTCGTACCGCCGTTTGCGAAACCACGTCGTTTGCCAATGAGCCCGCCAAGGTGCTTAGCAACATTAACATTGGCTTCAGCATCAATACCGAAAATGCTTCGGAGCTGCCCCAGAACCGCTTCATCACCAACCTGAAGTGGTCGGCGGAGCTAGACCCCCAGGGCGTTTCGCGCATTGAGGCCTTCTTCAAGGAAATTCTGCTGCTGCTCCGCCACAAAGCGGCGCTGCATGGCGGTATTCTGGAAGATACCCGCGTAGTGTGGTTTGCGCCGCTAAGCTTCGATGGCTTTCTGCGCAACCAGTTCCAGCAGGTTTGGGACGAGTCGTTCCAGCAGGTGTTCAAGACGCGCCGTGCCACCATCTGCCTCACCGAGTCGGTGGCGCCGTACTACTACCTCACGGCCACCAACCAGGTAGTACCCAACCGGGACGAAAACGTGGTGAACATCGACATCGGCGGCGGCACCACTGACTTGCTACTCTTCGCCGACCAGAAACCGGCCTACAGCACTTCATTCCGCTTCGCCGGCGACGACCTGTGGGGCGACGGGTACGCCCGCGTACAAGGCGCGCCCAAGCAGAACGGTCTGCTCCGACTCGGCGTAGGCCACGTGGAAAGCCTGCCCGATTCCGAGCAAAACCAGGAGTACAAAGGCTACCTGCGTGCCGCTCTCAGCAACACCGACTTTGGCTCTGCTGACGTGACTAGCTTGCTGTTTAAATACGATGAAGCGTTGCGCTTTACCCAGGCCCTGGGCCTAGGCAAAGGCCGGCAGCTGCGGGTGCTCTTCTACCTGCATTACACCAGCATCATCTACCACACGGCGCAGCTTACCAAGCACCTCGGCCTGAAAACGCCGCGCTACCTCTGCTTCTCCGGCAAAGGTAGCCTCTACCTGCGTCTGCTGGCCGGCGGCAGCTCCCTGGTAGCCATCGAGAAGATTACGAAAGCCATCTTCCAAGCCGTAACCGGTACGGAGCCGCCGCATAACTTCCGCGTTATCTTGGCCGATAATCCCAAGGAAGCTACTACCAACGGTGGCGTGCTCTTCGAGGAGAAGTCGAATACGGCTGATTACGACAGTATTAAACCCGTGAAGTATAGTGGCGCCGTAGAAGGAACCGAGCTGAATCAACAGCGCCTGAAGCTAAACCAGGTGGACGCCACACTGAAAGACACGGTGCTGGAAAACGTGCGCAACTACCTCACCCTCGTACTGGAAGGCGACGAAGTAGCGCCCTACCTACGTGAAGTAGGTGTAGACGTGGACCGTCAGCGCGTGAAGGACATTCTGCAGCGCGAAATCGAGGATAGCTTGAGCCTAGGCCTGCACCAGTTCCAGCGCCAGCTTTCCTCCGATGAAACCCTGCCGGAAACCCTGTTCTTCCTGCCGCTGAAACAGGCGCTCTACAACCTGAGCCGCGAGTTGTAATTGTGCTAACCAGTAGCCCAGGGCTGCAGCCCTGGGCTACATAGTGCTTGTGCATTGAGGAGTCTTATGATATTCACTCATAGATCCTATGCAGAGCGGCTCTAAAATTAGTGGCTATTTGTAGTCAAATAGCTAGTTACGGTTAGCGTTTTTCTGTCCATACGCTGGCTGAACTAAGGGTTTGACCCTGAGGCCTGCGTTTGCTTTCTCCCCCTACCCAACACCCTATGACCCTTTCCCGCCTTGCTGCTTCTTTACTCGCTGGCTTGCTGCTTATGGCGGCAGGCAGCCATGCCCAAACGCCGCTAGGCCAGCCTACGCTGGATGAGCAGAAGGTGCAGATTTGGTGCGCTACAGTGCGCTACGTGTACGACGACAATGGACGCTCCAACTTGAAGAATAGGCTGCAGTGCGGCAGCTCGTTGAAAGCGTTTGAAAACAGCATCAAGGCCGATAGTCAAAAGGTATACAGCCTGTTGTATCAACCTTTGGAGGGTAGAGGAACCATGTACAAGGGGCTTGGTACCAACCAGTCGAGGTTGCAGAAGCTGACTACGGAAATCATTAACCGGCTGAAGTCATCCGCGGCCCGCCGGGCCGACCCAGTTCGTATGCAGCGGTTGGCTACGCTGGAAAGCTCGCTGAACAACTACGTGGCAAACGGCACGCCCATCAGTGAGCAAAGTACAGACGAGGTAGCCACCGCCGAAACCGTAGACACTACTGCTACCAGTGACGAGGCGACGGCGGCCGCGCCCGGCGATGCTGGCTTGGATGAAGCAGGCGTGGCTACTGCTGCCTCCTCAACCAACAGCGGAGCAGGAGAGAGCCTAATAAACAAATTCTTCGGGCCGCTAGCCCTGATTATGTCTTTGCTAAGCCTAGTGCTCTACTATCTGCTGCGCAAGAACATTGATGGCTTTCAAAAGGAGCTAGGTGCCCGCATTGATAAGCGCCGCGACGAAATCCTGGCCTTGCAAAACGCTCCGGCTGGTAGCGGCGCAAAAGTAGCAGCGGCTTCTGCCACCGCTGACCGCCTGACCCCGGCGCAGCAGCGCGAAGTAGAAAAGCTAGTGCAGCAGCGCGTGGAGGAAGAAGTGAAGAAGCTTCGTAGCCAACTTGTGGGTGCTGCCGCACCGGCTGCTCCTGCGGCGGTGCCAGCATCAGCGCAACCGGTACAGCCAGCGCCTACATCGGCTCCCATTGCAAGCCCAATACCGCAACCCATTCCGGCCGCGGCTCCCGTGGCACCACCTACGGCCGCTATTTACGCCGCCCCGGCTCAGCCCACGAATGTAGTTGCGGTGACACCCGTTCCGCCCGCGGGGCCCCCATCCGATACGCCTCAAGAGGAGTTTGAGAGCCTAGTGCCGCCTGTGCAACTACCAACTCCACCCGTCGCGGCGGCTGATCTGCCCCGGACACGCTACGTAAAGGTGCCCGTAAACGGTACCTTCAACGAGTATGACTTCAGCGACGAGCCCCAGCACGATAGTATCTACGAGATTCATCTGGATCCTCAGTGGCCGGAGCTAGCTACGTTCAGTGTAACCTCTAACCCCGCCGTACACGCGTACGCCATTCAGAGCGCCCAGTACTCACTCCGGGAAGCTTGCAAATATCAGCAGCCGGCTGGCCCGGTTACGCGTATTGTTACGGAGGAAGAAGGGGTGCTGCGTAAGATGGCAGGAAACTGGCAAATTGAACAAAAGGCTGCCATTCGGTTTGAATGAGTTATCGGGCCCACCTACATCGGGCACAAAATACTAGTTTGCCAATAGCATGGCGGCTCAGTTCGTTTCGTTCCTGCCTGGTGTGTTGCATGGGGTTGCTGAGGCAGCACCAACTACTGCCCCGAAACTGGTATGAAAGACAACTGCTAGCGTTTTACAATGAGCAGTTCGAGTTATCCGGCCTAGGTAGGATGCAGGAAAGCAATCTAGCTGCTGATCTGCTTCTACAGAAAGCTACTGAGGATTTGGAGCGTCGTCGCAACATATACCTCGTTCGCCTTCGCCTGTATCAGAAATGGCGTATCCAGGAAAAGGTGGGTGGTCGCCGAATTGGGAGCCTACTTGCAGTACCCTCTCATGCTTTTTGCCTGACGAATGGCTACCACATAGCCAAGTTGCGTAGTTTTAGCCATGCTTGAAATCATACTTGAAGTGGCGGTGGTGGCCGTGGTTGTAGGCCTGCAGATTCGTACGTTTCTGAGGACGAAGGCCAACGCGGTACGCCTCAGCCAGCTATACCCTCCTAAAGAGGCGTTACGTGTCGAGCAACGTATTGTGCTGGCCGATGGCCGCGACCTGCCCGACTACGCCGCCGACGCTCCTCCGGAGTCGTTCGCCTCCAACCTCATCAAGGCGGAAAACGCTTCGCCTGAGTTTCAGGAAATTCTGCTGGATACTAATGACTACCTGCGCCACAACAAGGGTGCGGCGGCTGATTTCGGCATTCTGAAAGATATATCGGAGCGGCAGAGTGAGGTACTGGACAACAGTGTGCAGGCCAACGTGGCTACGCCACTCTACTTGGGCTTACTCGGTACCTTCCTGGGGGTAATTCTAGGGTTGGTGGGCATTGCCCGCAACGGGGTATCGGACGAGAATGCCCTAACGCCCTTCCTAACCGGCGTGCTCATTGCCATGACGGGCTCTTTCGTGGGCTTGCTCTTAACCTTGCTCGGCAATGGCGTCCTGCGCCAGGCCCGCGAGCAGCTCGATCGGCTTCAAAACCAGTACTACACCTTCCTGCAGGCGCGCTTGCTACCCGTGCTGCACGCCGATATGGCCAGCTCCCTTACCAACCTAAAGTCGGTGCTGGATGCGTTCAATCAGCAGTTTGTAGGGCAGGTAGAGTTGTTTAACCCGCTGATGGATAAGGTCACCCAGAACATTCGGGTGCAGAGCGACTTCCTAGAGCGCCTCGATACCATTGGCTACGACAAGATGGCTGCCGCCAACATTCTGGTGTTTGAGAAGGTGCGCGAATCGGCGGAGATGTTTGCAGCCTTTACGGGCTATCAGCAGAAGCTGAACGATATGCTTGCCAAGGGGTATCAGTCGGCCGAGAGCATAAACAGCATCCTGGACCGTTTGCGCGGCTTTGAGAAGGGTATCAATGACTTGGGCCAATATATAGGGGGCAACAACAACTCGGTGCAGCTCATGCTCGACTTCTTCCAGAAGCACCAAGTAGAGCTACGCAACCTCAAGGACCGCGCCGAGCAACATATCGACCAGGCCGGGGTAGGCCTCGCCGACGTGATGAGCCAACGCCTGGCCTACAACGAGCGCCAAGCCCAACTGGCTTACGAGAAATGGCAGCAGTACTTCGACAAGCTCAACGCCGACAACGTTTTCGAGAAGCTGCTGAAACAGCTAGAGCCCTTCCAGAACCTCAACGTGCAGCAAGCCGACCTCAGCCGCGACGTAACCGCCACCCAGCGGGAACTCATGCGCAAAGTAGAGCTAGACTCCCAGATTCAGGCCAAGCTGCTCTCCGAACTTTCCAATCTGAATACAGTGCTGGTGAAAGCCACTTCCAAGAACCGTTTCCAGCGGTTTATGGATAAGCTGTTCGGCGGCGTGCAGCCGCAGTAATTACTTCTTTATTGAAGGTGGTTACCCGCCTCCGCGGCATTGCCTCCGCTCTACTTAAGAAGGCTCTCACCTCATGAAATTGAAAAACTACGCAATTCATAAGGTGATTAATTGAAACGAAGAATGGGCTCGGGTACGCAAGAGGCTAGCTGAATTTCCACCACACTTTCATTCTTATAAAACAATTGAGTTGCTTGATATATGTCGGGCTTCTAGACTTGTTCGGTATTTAGACCCCTACATCAGTCTGAGCCGGCTAGGGTTACATAGATATGACACGTATGAGGCAGGAATAGCAGATGATTTCTTGTGCCTTTATTTCCACCAGAACCAATATGTGGTTTCTACCTATGACAACTACCAGAAGTGGTTCTTTAGCGAGGCTCAAGAAGCAGTTGATTTTGTTAAAAGAAATCTGGAGAAAGAGAAGGTGTTTAGTTGATTGAAAACATCAAACCTGGAAATACAGCTTCCTGCTAAGTATCTAGCATAGACTCAAAACATGAACAATACTACCTCCAACAAACGCCAAAGCAACGACTTCTTCTGGCCCAGCTACGTGGACCTGATGACGTCCTTGTTTGTGGTGATGCTGGTGCTGTTCGTGTACAGCTTCAAGCTATTTAAAGACCGGGAGGGAGAACTAAAGCAGGCCAATGGGGAGCTAAAAGCCAAGGCCATTGAGCTGGAGCAGATTACTAAGATCCGCCGTTCCTTACAGCAGCTAGAAGGCAAGTATTTTAAGTATGACCCTGCTAATGAACGGCATGAACTGCTGGTGCCGGTACAATTCAAGGCCGGTCGCGACGAAATTCAGGAAGCCTACAAACCTGCTCTTTTGCAGGCGGGTCGTACCCTGCGTAAGGTGCTTAAAAGCATCAAAACCGACCAGCCCGTGCGCTACCTCGTGATTGTGGAAGGTATGGCCGCGCGCTACCCCCAAGGCGACCCGCGCAACGCCCGCGAGGAGCAAACCACCTACCAGCTCAGCTACCGTCGGGCATTGAATCTGCTCAATCTTTGGAAGCAGAACGGGCTGAACTTCGGCCAAGACCGTGGCATAGAGCTGATTATTGGTGGTAGCGGCTTCTATGGCACTGGCCGCTACAGTGGCCGCCGCGAGGGCGACAACAAGCGCTTTCTGATTCAGGTAATTCCGAAGGTAGGACGCATGCAATAAGGCCAGGGAAAGCGGGCCAGCTAAGTGCGTACCTACTACTACCAATAGTGGGCTCCACTAGGTGCCTGCCTAGCTGGTGCCGAAGACGATGGCTGGGAGATGATGCGCGAGTAGTAGGTAGTCTTACCAAAAGAATGAACAGGACTAATCAAACCTTCGGTTCTCTGGTTTATCTTCGGCGCCCTCCGTACTACTCTCTGACCATGCAAAAACTCACTATTCCCGTGCTCGCGCTAGCGGCGCTAACCTCGTGCCGCTCATCGCAGCCAGGAACGCCCGATGCTCCTGCCAAGCATTCTGCCGCAACGGGTAGCAGTGCCACCTCTAGATTAGCTTCTGTGCAATACCCTGAAACCAAGAAAGTCGACCATAAAGATGATTACTTCGGCACGCCCGTTGCCGATCCTTACCGCTGGCTGGAAGACCTCGACTCGCCCGAAACCAAGGCGTGGGTAGAGGCCGAAAATAAAGTCACCTTTGGCTATCTCGACAAGATTTCATTCCGTGACCGGATACGCGAGCGACTAACCAAAATGTGGAATTACGAGCGGTTCGGGATTCCGCAGGAGGAAGCCGGCCAGTTGTATTTCTCCAAAAACGACGGCCTGCAAAACCAAGCAGTGCTGTACACTCAGCAAGACGGGCAGGAAGGCCAGCCTGATGTGCTGCTTGATCCCAACAAGTTCTCGGCCGATGGTACTACATCCTTGGCGGGAACATACTTCTCCAATGACCACCGCTACATGGCCTATGCCACCAGCGGCGGCGGCTCCGACTGGCAAAAGCTGAAAGTGCTGGACCTGAAAACCCGCCAGCCCCTCGCCGACGAGTTGCAGTGGGTGAAAGTGTCGGGGGCGGCTTGGTACAAAAACGGGTTTTTCTACAGCCGCTACGACGCGCCTAAGAAGGGTGAGAACAGCCTGGCTGGCAAGAATGAATACCACAAAGTGTACTACCACCAACTCGGCAAGCCCCAGAGTTCCGACAAGCTGGTGTACGAAGACCCCAAAATGGCGCTGGGCTTCCGTACCGTGGGTACTACCGAGGACGAACGGTTTTTAGTTCTCTACCTCACTGATGGCAAGGCCGATGGTAACCGCTTGGCCGTGCGCGACCTCACCGACGCCAAGCAAGCCAACAAATTCACTACCCTCATCAGCAGCTACCAGCACAACAACTCCGTGGTAGGGAACGTGGGCGGCCAACTGCTTGTGCTCACCAACTACAAGGCCCCGCGCTACCGGGTAGTGCTCATTGACCCCAAGAAGCCGCAAGAGGTAAACTGGAAAGTGGTGCTGCCGGAAACGGAACAAAAGCTAGAGGGGGTAGATCAAGTAGGCGGCTATCTGGTGGCTTCTTACCTGAAGGATGCTAGCAGCAACATCAAGGTGTACACTGAGAAAGGAGTGTTTAAGCACGATGTGGCCCTGCCCGCCATTGGTACGGCCGCTGGCTTTGGGGGGCGCCGCAATGCCAAGACGGTGTACTACGCCTTCACGTCGTTTACTTACCCCACCACCATCTACAAGTACGACCTAGCCTCTAATACTAGCACCGTGTTTCGGGCGCCCCAGGTAGATGTAAACCCATCTGACTACGTCACCACCCAAGTCTTTTACGCAAGCAAGGATGGTACGAAGATACCCATGTTCGTCACCCACAAAAAAGGGTTGAAGCTGAACGGGCAGAATCCGGCCTACTTGTACGCGTACGGCGGATTCAATATCTCGCTTACTCCCTCCTTCAGCGTAGCGCGAATGCTCTGGCTGGAAAATGGCGGTGTGCTGGCTGTTCCGAATTTGCGTGGCGGTGGCGAATACGGCGAGGCGTGGCACCAAGCGGCATGACGCCCCACAAGCAAAACGTGTTCGACGACTTTATTGCCGCGGCCGAGTATCTAAAAGTAACGGGCTATACTACCACCGAAAAGCTCGCCATTGCGGGTGGGTCCAATGGCGGCTTGCTAGTAGGAGCCACCATGACCCAGCAGCCGGGCATTTGCCAGGTGGCTTTCCCGGCCGTGGGTGTAATGGACATGCTGCGCTACCAGAAGTTCACTATCGGCTGGAACTGGGCCCCAGAGTACGGCACCTCCGACAACTACAACCAGTTTCAGAATCTGTATAAGTTTTCGCCGCTTCACAACCTGAAAGCTGGCACTGACTACCCCGCCACCATGATTACCACGGCCGACCACGACGACCGAGTAGTGCCGGCACACTCCTTTAAGTTTGCGGCCGCATTGCAGGCGGCCAACGCAGGATCCCGCCCTCAACTAATTCGGGTGGATGTAAATGCGGGCCACGGCGCGGGCAAAAGCACCAAGCTACAAATTGAGGAGTGGGCCGATATCTGGTCGTTTGCGTACCAGAACATGGGCGTAAACCCGTACAAGCGGTAAGGAAAGCTGGTAGTAGCAGTTGCCTCTTGTAGGTGCTATGCAAAAGACGAAAAGGCTTCTGCTCGCTCTTTCCCAACAACTGGCCGCTTTCAACCACCAACTGACGACTCATTTACTGTATCTTCGCGGCCGCAACTCTCGTAATTGCCTCTGTCATTTTGTTTTCAGATATGAAAAAAACGCTCCTGTTCGGTCTGCTGGCCGGCTCGCTGATGCTGTCCGCTACGTCCTGCAGCAACCCCGATTTCAAGAGGATGAAGATATAACCACCCGCACGCTGCCCCCCCTGCCGGAAGCCCCTGATACGACCGGTGGCAAAGTAGCTCCCCCCAACCCAGCTACGCGCGAAATCAATGCGGTGAATGCTACGGAAGACATCAAAAAGATGCAGCCCGTAATGTAATCAACCTGAGCAATCAGGCAACTAGAATGAGCAATGGCCGCCGCGCCGTTGCTCATTCGTCGTTCTAGCCCGTGCTTGCTTACAGTTTACTACCCTTTACTACCCGCTCCCATGCAAATTCGTCGTGGCCGTGAGGCCGATTTACCCCAGGTGCTTGCTCTCATCAAGGAGTTGGCTGAATATGAACGTGCGCCCCAAGAAGTCACGAACACCCTAGCCGATATGCAGCGCGACGGATTTGGCCCAGACCCAATTTTTAAGTTCTTCGTAGCGGAGGAGGAAACGGCCGGTACTATCGTGGGCATTGCGCTCTACTACACGGCTTATTCCACGTGGAAGGGGCGCATGCTATACCTGGAAGATTTGGTAGTGACCGAACAGTTACGCGGCACTGGTCTCGGCAAGCGCCTGTTCGACGCCGTGGTAGCCGAGGCCCGGCATACCGGCGCCTACCGCATGCGGTGGCAGGTACTGGAATGGAACGAGCCGGCCATTGGATTCTACCGGAAGGTAGGAGCCGAACTCGACCCAGAGTGGTTCAACGGTACCTTGTCTTATGAGCAGCTGCAAGCCTACTCCTGCGACGCGACCATCGAAGCACTAGTTCGGGCTTCTAGTCCTTATTAAGCACAAGTACAAAGAACAGAAAGCACACGACTGTTTGCGCTGACTTAAAAGCCGAAAAGGCCGCTCTAGGTAGACTAAAGCGGCCTTTTTTGTGAGTGCGGAGAGCAATTACCCTACTATCTCCAGCATGGTGCGGAAGGAGGCATAACGGCCACCAAAGTGCTTTTCAATTTCGGTGCGGAGGGCTGGTGCTGCCACCTGCTGGTATTCTTCCAGCTGCTCTAAGCTCACGCAGTAGTACTGCGCCGCGTAAGTTATTCCGTCGTCTTCCTCGTTGAGTAAGCGGCACAGCTGAGTTTTCAGGAAGAAACCGGTTTCCATTACTTCCGGCATATGAGTGTCGCGCATGTACGCCACCCACTGATCGGCAATTTCCGGATCGAGGCTGGTCGTAACGTTATAGAGAATCATGAGTTTGGGTCTTGGTGATGGATGGCCGGAAGCACTATGGCAAGTGGTAAGATGGCTTCCGTAGCCTGGTGATAACGCAAAAGTCGGCCAAAAAATCCAAGCCTGCTGTTTGCAGCGGAGATGTTGGCCCGTCAAACGCGCATATGGTCGAAGCGCAAGTCCTGGATTCGGCTCTGAATGTCTTTGGGGGCAAGCTTCTCCTGGATGGCCGTTTGCACTAAATTGGGCAGTTCGGCATCACCCGCAAGGCGCAAGCTCAAAATCTGACGGAGCGTGAGCTGGTCTTCTAGGGGCCGGAAACTTTGCCCCGTGATTTCAAAGTAGCGCTGCCGTACTTCCAGCCGGGCAATGCGATCCTGGAGCGTGAGGGCATAGTGCTGGCGTAACATCAGTAACACTCCTAAGCTTGCTACCGATAGCGCCATAAGCGTAAACCACAGCCGCGAGTCCTCAGAGTCATCGCCAGCCACGTCTAGGTAGCGTCGAATGCTGTACCCTGCAATGATGAATAGAGCCGGCACCAGCACGAAGTGATGCCACGGGTAATACATGGTGGTGTTCTTGGTCGCTGAGAGGCCATAGCGCAATGAGGTAGAAGTAAACAGGTAGGAGGGGTACGAAAAAACTCCAGCCGGGGGCTGGAGTTTTTTGCATCATACGGAAGGCAAGACTAGAGTTTGCTGGCTTTCTTAGCCTCCTTTGCTTTCCGCTTTTCGTCGCGCAGTACCTGCTTAGCAGCTTTTTCCTGGCGGCGGGCCTCTTTGGCCGCGTCCTTCTCACGGTTTAGCTGCAGCTTTTGTTCTTTCATCTGGCGCTTCTGCTCACGCAGGGCGCTTTTTTGATCTTCGAGTTGCGATTTTGTAGCGTCTACGTTGCTGCGCGAGGCAGCCGTTTGCTGCTTTTGTGCTTCTAGGGTAGCCTTTGCCTCAGCGGCGCGTTGCTGCTGTAGTTGAAGGCGTACTTGGGCGGTGTCAACGGCTTGGGCCTTAGTAGTATGACTGCTCATTGCGGCAAAGGCAAGAGCAGTTACAAAAAGAATTTTTTTCATGAGTAGGGCGGGTATAACGTCCAGCCCAGTTTACGCTTCTGATATACAATAGTTTATGAATTATTTCTTGATGATGCTATTCTTCCACGTAGTCAAGGTCTTTCCCAAATGTTTCGGGTAGGGTGCTCACAGCCCAAAAAGCAATGGCTAGTGAGACTCCTCCTACCACCGCCCCACTCAGGATACGGTTGGGGCCCAGGGCCGTGCCAAGCCCCGCTGCTACGGCATTGAAAACCGGTACTAGCACCACCACTGAACCCCTAGCAAAGTTGGGTGCGGTGGTGGCTACCGTGGCGCGTAAGTTGGTGCCAAACTGCTCGGCTGCTACCGTGACAAATAGTGCCCAGAATCCGACTGAAATGCCCAGTACAAAGCAAACGCTGTAGAAGGCCGTGGGCGAAGCGCCTCGCAGCCCAAATAGATACGCACCCACCATCAGGCCGCAAAACACGAGGAATAGCTGAAGAGCCCGGGTACGACTACGTAGCAGCTGGCTGAGGCTACCACTAATAAAGTCGCCGAACACCAGACCGAAGTAGCACCAAAACACACCCAACCCAGCCGTGACGGGGCCCGTGAGGTGAAGCGCTTCGCCAAATTCAGGGGCCAGGGTAATCAGAATGCCTACTACAAACCAGAGCGGTACCCCAATTAGCAAGCATTTGAGGTAGCGCGCCAAGCGCGGACCATTGGTGAACAGCGCGAAGAAATTACCCCGCTCCACATCGGTTTTCTTAGCCTGCTCAAACATCCCTGACTCGTACACGCCCACCCGGAGAGCTAGCAAGGCCAGCCCCAAGCCTCCGCCCACAAAGTAGGCGTTGCGCCAACCAAATTTCTCGCCTACCCAGTAGGCCAGCATGGCTCCCGAAACGCCCACGGTGGCCACAATCATGGTACCATATCCGCGCTTTTCTTTCGGAAGGGTTTCCGATACCAAGGTAATGCCGGCTCCTAGCTCGCCTGCCAACCCTACACCGGCAATCAAACGCAGCCAGGCATATTGCTCAATGCTCTGCACAAACCCGTTGGCGATGTTGGCTAGGGAGTAGATCAGGATGGAGCCGAAGAGTACCGAGAGGCGCCCACGCTTGTCGCCTAACACGCCCCACAGGACGCCGCCGAGCAGCATACCGCCCATCTGCATATTAATCAGGTAGAGGCCCTGGGTCGTAATGGCGTCCTTGGTCGTAATGCCCAATTCTTTCAGGCTATCTACGCGCACAATGCTGAACAGAATGAGGTCGTAGATGTCGACAAAGTAGCCGAGGGCAGCCACCACGACAATAGCACTGAACAGACCGGTGGTTTTGGTGGGAGTAGTGGGGGATGGAGCAGCTTTCATGCGGTAGGAATTGCGAACCGCACATTACGAAAATTTCCGACAGAAAAAGTACCGCTCCCTTGTACTTCGCTGCGGCAGCGTACAAGGGAGCAGTAGCAAGTGGGCGTGCTGTTTAGGCTACGTGCGCTTGGTCGCAGCACCCGTGGGTGCCCATCAGGGGAAGCTCGTCTTCTAGCTGCACAGTGCAGTGGCTGATGTTGAACTCGTGAAGCAAATCGTGCTGAAGGTCGCGCAGAAAAAGGTTGCCGTTCTCACCACTGGGGCGCACCAAATGAGCCGTGAGGGCGGTGTCACTAGTGCTCAGTGGCCAGATGTGCAGATCATGGACACTACTGACTCCAGGCCGGGCTAACAAAAACCGCCGAACCGCCGACACGTCGATACTTTCTGGGGCCGCTTGCAAACCCAGTTGCACCGTTTCGCGCAGCAAACTCCAGGAGCTAACGCCTACCACGGTTAGAATGACGAAGCTGATGGCTGGGTCGAGCCAAAGCCAACTGGTGAAGTACACCAAGGCGCCACCAACTACTACCCCCACCGATACGAGCATGTCGGTGAGCATGTGCAAGTAGGCACCACGCACGTTCACGTCGCCCTTCTGCCCGCTCCGAAACAGCCACGCCGTAAAGCCATTCACTAGGATGCCCAGGCCCGCCAAGCCCATCACTACGGGGCCGTTCACGGGGGCTGGGTTGCGTAGGTGGTCAATTGTATCCCAGAGAATAAAGCCTAGAGCCAAGTACAACAGCGCCGCATTTAGCAAGGCCGCCTGTATGGTAGCACCTTTGTACCCATACGTGTAGCGCTCAGTAGCTCGGCGCTTAGCCAGCAGCGAGGCACCCCAGGCTAGTGCCAAACTCAGCACGTCGGAAAGGTTATGGCCTGCATCGGACAGTAGGGCCGAGGAGTTCGCCCACAGTCCGCCTGCTACCTCGCCCGTCACGAAGAGGAGATTCAGCGCAATGCCCCAGGTAAAGGCCTGACTGAAATTGCCATCGGCCGGCGGGCCATGATGGTGGTGCCCGTGGTCGTGTCCGTGGTGGTCGTGTGGCATGGCAAAAAAGATTTCAGGCGGTAGCGTATGCTAGCAAACCGACTAAGTGACAAGGAGCGTTCCGCAAGCCAGCCGGAATAACTACCCGGAAGTTACTTAAAGCGTACTGGTACTACCAGCTTGATACTCATGGTCCGCCCCATGTTGAAAACGCCCGCGCGGCCCGTGACTGAGTTGACAGCAGTGTACTTTAACCGGCTGAGATGGTTTTGGTAGCCTACATCAAAAATGTTGTTGACGGCCAGGTACATCGAAAACAGGGTTCTATCGGTGCTGGTCACGATATCGGTACCTAAGCCAGCATTTACCAGGGTGTAGCTCGGGGTGCGGGTTTCCGTATCGAAGGCCGAGAAGATGCGGTTCTGGGCGAAATTGTGCTCCACGGTGGTGCGGGCGTACAAATTGTGCAGGCGGGAGTTGCCCACCTTG
Organism: Hymenobacter sp. AT01-02; assembly: GCF_000961955.2. Lineage (NCBI taxonomy): Bacteria > Pseudomonadati > Bacteroidota > Cytophagia > Cytophagales > Hymenobacteraceae > Hymenobacter > Hymenobacter sp. AT01-02. Next base: position 74,657 of record NZ_JZIR02000011.1, on the reverse strand, counting down.
CGGAAGTTTACGCGCAGCTCCGATTGAAGGCGGTCGGCGGGGATGAAAGGTAGGTACTCCTGCCCTTCGGGCTGGTCGTACTCAATGGCGCGCACCATCGAGAAGGAGTTCTCAAAGTGCAGCCAGTCGAGTGGGTGAGGGTGCAAGTCTACGCTTACTTCACCACCAGCCAAGCGCGCATCACCTTGCCCGTAGCGAAATACCCGGTCGCCCTCGGTGCTAAGCGAATCGGTGCCATTAGCAGCGGCAATGCGGCGGGGGAAGATGTAGTTGCTAATGCGGTTGCGGAATACATCGGCAGAAAAGCTCACGTGGTCGGAGGTGAAAGCCAAACCGGCATCAAGCTGAAAGCTGGTTTCGGGCCGCAGGTTGGGCTCGCCAATCTCGTAACGGGTAGTGCCCTCATGAATACCATTGGAGCCCAGTTCTGCAATATTGGGAGCCCGGAACCCGCGGGCTACATTGGCCTTAATCAGCCACTTGTCGCTGAAGTTGTAAGCGCCACCTACGCTACCACTCACGTTGCGGAAGGTACTCCGAAAGCCTGAAAACTTTTCCTCGCCCTGCCCAGCCGGTACGGGCTGCTCATCGGCATCCAAATACAAGGCGTCGGCATTAATGCGGCGCAGGTCGTAGCGTAAGCCGCCGCTTAGGTCTAGCTTGCCGAAGCTCTTTTTCGTGACGCCAAACACCCCGCCATCCCAAAGCCGGTACGCGGGAATCAGGAATTCCACGCCCTTGTTCTGGTTTTCCTGCTGCATGCCGCTTACGCCCACCGTGGTATTCCAGCCGTTCATCTCGGGCAAGAACCAGCGCAAGGCATAGTCTACGGTGCGAAGCTGGAAGAACAACGACCTCTCGTAGTAGTCCATTGGGTTGCCAAATTCACGGCGCAGGTTCTGCTGCCACCCCACATTCAGCGTCAGGCGATGCCGCCCCAGAATGAAGTTGTTGTCGGTGCCAATGCGCAAGTGGTTGATTTGCTGGCGCGGTACATCCAGTCCATAGCCGGAAAAGCCGCGGCCCGTTACTACCTGGGTTTCGCCGAGGCTATTGGTGCGCAGAAACTGTCCCGATAAGGAGTCTCGCTCGCCCTCAATGAGGCCCAAAATTTGGTTGAAGCTATTGAAGGTGAGATGAGAGTAGCCCCAACTCTTGTTGAGACCTACGTAGCCGCTGGCGTTCAGCTCCCGAAAGCCGGAGTTGTACACGCGGCCATCGTAGCGGTTGCGGTAGTCGGCGGCTACTTTGCCCGAGCCCCGCGCCATCCAGTTGAAGCCGTTCAGGTTGCCGGCGTTCATAACGGAGTAGCCCTGCTGGTAGTTGTTGGTTTGGTAGTTACCCGTCACCGATCCTAGAATGCGGCCGTCTTCCACGGGCTCGGGCGGTAGGAAGTTGATAACGCCCGCCAGCCCATCGGACCCATACAGCAAGGAACCAGGGCCTTTGATTATCTCGGCCCGGTCGATGCTAAACTCGTCAATCTCTATTCCGTGCTCGTCGCCCCACTGCTGGCCTTCCTGCTTCGCCCCGTTGTTGAGGGTAATCACGCGGTTCGAACTCAGGCCCCGAATCACCGGCTTGCTGATGGCCGCACCAGTAGTAATCTGGTTGAGGCCGGGGGTGTGCGCAATGGCATCAATGGCGTTGGTGGCTGCCGTTTGGCGGAGACGCGTTTGGTCTACCACGCTGGTTGGGATAGGGGAGCGGCGCATTTCCGTGCTAGCCGATACCCCTGTTACTACCACCTGGCCAATCTCGGTAGCAGCCGGTGTGAGGGCTACTTCCAGGGGCTGCCCTAAGCTAGTATCTACAGTGCGTACCACGGTAGTATAACCCAGAAACCGCACTTGCACCAAAAAGCGCCCCTTGGGTAAATTAGCGAAGCGGAAGTTGCCGCTGGCATCCGTTGTGGTAGCCTGCCGCAAATCGGGAAATACCACGGTAGCCCCGGGCAAGGTCTCACCGGTGGCCGCATCCGCCACGCGTCCCGTAACGGGCGCTACAGCCGTGGCGGTCCGGGTGGAGCGGGCTGGGGTGGTAGGGGCAGTTTGAGCAAAGGTGCCTCCTGTGAGCAGGAGCAGGCTAGTAGAGAGGAGAAGTCGGGGCATAGAAGCAAAGTACGGAGAAGCCAATGAACGGCTGGTAAGGGAAAAAGGCTGCATGTATGGCTACAACGAAAGAAAACACCGACCAGTGGCCGGTGTCTTCCTGGAGAATCTCCACAACCAAACAGGGAGAAAGTAAGTGGAAGGGCCGTTTGCAGCCAGCCCCTCCGAATGCAGTAAATGGTGCCGGAAGTGGACTAATACTTGCCTAGGCTGCCCGGCACCTTGGCGCTAGCGCACTACCGTTGGGAACGTTACTTCGGCGTCGGTGCTGCCAGGGGTAGCGGTGCCGTCTTTGGTTTCGGGCTGGTGGCGTAGCGTAATTTTTAGGGAGCCCGTGGTGCCGGTAGCATTAGCGGCTCCCGTTACCGCGGTGCTTGACAAGCCAATGGGGAGGTTATTCTTATCCTTATCAGTAGCCGTGATGGTGAGGTTGACGCCCGTAGCGAGAAGACGAACAAGTGCTCATCACCTTCTTCTAGAATCTCGGCACTTGTGTTTTCTGCCGGTGTTTTGGTTTCATCCAGAAGAGCCAGGGAACCAGTGTAGGTAGTGTTTGGCGCCAACACCAGCGTAGCCGGCGTAATGGTGCCCGCCACACCACCGTCGCCGTCGGGGTCCCGGTACTGAATAGAAAGCGGCGTGCCTCCGCCCTGAGGCGTGAGGGTATAAGTTACGGTCGTAATCTGCTCGTTGTCGTCGTCGGGCGTGGGGTCATCGTTGTCGTCCTTACAGGCCGTAAACAGAGCAGAAGAAGCCAGCAGGGCTAGAAAGGCAGGACGGAAAAGGAAGTTGGACATGGTAGATGAGGTATGGAGTTTGAAAAGGAATGGTGACAAAATCAGGTCAGTGTTTTAGTGGCTGGCCCCGCCAAATTCCAGCGGTATGCGCACGCGCAGTGTCACGTTGCGGCCCATCTCGTCGGCGAAATAGCGGTAGCGGTTTAGGTAGTCGCGGTAGCGTTGGTTAAGAAGGTTGCTACCCGCCACACTCACTTCTAGGGGTAGGCGCCCCCAGTGCACAGTAGCGCCCGTTTCTAGCCCCAGCAAGGCGTAGCCAGCAGGGGGGAGGGCATAGTCCTTGCTGGCATAGTCGGCGGGCACGCGCGTTTGGCGCGCCACGGCGTAGCCCGTTAGGTGCACGTACCGCTGCGTAAGACGTGGGCTTGCTGCCTCTGACGCCTCATAGCGCACCGAAAGCTCTGCGCGGTCGGCGGGCATGTATACTTGCCATTGGTCAGCTTTCGTGTCTCGGCCCCGCACCACGGTGGCCTTGCCCGCTAAAGTCCATTGTGGCGTTAGCCCGTAGGTCGCGCCCAGGTCGAGGCCGCGCAACGTAGCGTTGGTTTGGAAATACTGCCAGCTGATAAGCGTGCCCCGAATGTTGATGACGGGTGGTAGGATAGGCTGCTGGTAGATGAAGCCCTGAATACTGGTCTGATAGACCGTTAGCTCCCCGTTGAAACGCGGATTATCGTGCCAAGTAGCGGTTAGGGCAGTATGGTAGGCCGTTTCGGGGTGTAGTGCTCCGTTGCCCGGCACAAGGTCATAGCCTAGTTCGTACTGCGCATTGTGTACTCCGTCGCTAAACCGCTCATTGACGGCTGGGGCACGCTGGGTGAGGCTCGTGGTGAGACTGAGGCTGAAGTGAGGGGTAGCATCGTAGATTGCACCCAGTGAAGCGGCGGGTGTGAGGTAGGTGAACTGTTGGCGGTCCACGTAGAAGACGCTTACTGAGTCGCGCAGTTCGCGTGCAGCACGGCGGGTGGCGAGGTAGCGGTAGTCGGCCCGTACGCCGGCCTCTACCTGCCACTTCTGCTTCTGCCAGCGCTCTATAGCAAAGGCCCCGCCTACCGTGTTGTTGTAGTAAGGAATAAAGCCTTTGGTGCCGCTGGCGTAGCGGTTTGCTTGGTAGGTGCCCGCCAAGCCTACGCTACCGCTAAAGTGGCCCAAGGGCTTGTGCTCCCACAGCAGTTCGCCGGTAGTTGTGCGATTCGTGTAGCTGAGTGCCGGCCGGTTGCGCGCCGCGCGGTCGTCGTTGCGAGCATCATACAAGTCATATTCATTGCGGTAGTCAACCTGCTGAGCCACCGTAGCCTGTAGGCGCCCTATGCTCCCAGTTTTCACAAACCCCGTTGCTTTCAGCAGATCGTGCCGAACCTGCTGGTATGCCCGGTTGATGTCGTAGTTGAAGGAAGTCGTTTCCAGCGGCCTTTGTCGGGCAATGGCGGCGTACAAGTCGGTAGGGCTTTCGGCATGAGCAGCGGGCAGAATACCCAGCTTCGTGCTGAAACGGCTATAAAAAACCTCGACCCCATATGTGTCCTTGTGCCAGCCTAGCGCCCCTGAGAAGTCGTACTCGGAAAAGCCTGAATTCTTGAGGTAGTAGCCCGGCGCCCGCATAGTACCTGCTCGTTTGGCCGTGCCTTGGGCGCGCCAACTCAGGGCGGGCAGGCGGCGCAGGTTGCCTTCTACCGTACCTGAGGCCGCCCCGAGGCCATTGTTGCTCATGCCCACCAGCTGTAGCTCGCCCCCCGTTCCTACTGAGTCGCGCAAGGGCTTGGGTTCTACCAGTACTACGCCCCCAATAGCATCGGAGCCGTACCGCACGCTGGCCGCGCCTTTCACCACCGTCAGCTGGGAAGCAATGAAAGGGTCGATTTCGGGGCCGTGCTCCTGCCCCCACTGCTGCCCTTCCTGCCGCACCCCATTGTTCAGGATGGTGACGCGGTTGGAGTGCAAGCCGTGGATCATGGGCTTGAAAATGCTGGGCCCCGTTTGAATGGCTGTTACCCCAGAAATCTTTTGCAACGCTTCGCCCAGGGCCTGCCCGCGGGTCTGCTGCAGAGCTTGGCCGCTAAGGGTAGCCGTAGGTTGTGGGCTAGGCGCCGTTACGTGCTGGCCTTGCACTACAGCTCCTTGCAGCACTATTGCATCCGGGTGCAGTTTGAAGTCGCGTACCACTGCCGCTCCTACCTGTAGTACGGCAGTTTCGGAGGCAAAACCCACAAAGGAAACCTGCACGTGGTACGTGCCTGGGCAAAGCTCAAGATGATAATGGCCATCGGCCTCGGTTTGCGTGGCTTGCTGGGTTTCCAGCACCACTACCGTCGCGCCAGCCAGCGACTCCCGACGCTCATGGTCGGAAATGCGGCCGCTTAGCGACAGGGCGCACGATGCAGACTGGGCGTTTGCTGGGGCTGCCCAGCATCCTAGTAGGAGAAGCAGCCACCATGCGCAAACAGCCCGGCCCGGTACGCCCGGAACACGGAAAAGCATAGGAAGACAAAAAGAAGCCAGATACTAGACTGGCTACCGTAGCCTCACACGCTAGTGCGCTGAATGTGAGAAAGCAACCTCTGCGACGAACAACGCAAGAGAATAGCTATGCCAAATCCTTCCGGAAGGCATGAGCCGCTACGGCAAGCCACACGGGTACTAGTGCTGGCTTGGGGGCCCGCGTAAAGCGAGCGTAGGTGCGGGTGCCGTTGCCACTGGTGCCAGCCGAGGCGTTGCAGTAGGGTGGGCATACGCAAGAACTGGAGCGGGCAACAATAGCGGAGCCGGAGTTTGGAAGGCTACGCTGTAAAAGTTGTCCGCATCGCAATGCTGGTGCTTGCTGGATAATAATGCTTTGCCCTTGGACCAGCCTACCTGCTCCGTTGGCTCATCAGTAGTGTGCGTGTGGGCGTGCATGGCCAGAACCCACGTGTCGGGCAGCAGCACCCGCACAAAGCACAGGAGCAGCACAAGGGCCAGACGGGAACGGAGGGTACGCATTTGCAACAACGTAGCAGGTATTGGGCAAATGTATAATAAAATCTGGTTAAGTCTTATGCGTACTCGCTTTCAGTCAGAATCATAAAAGCATAATCATGCGGCAACACCTACCACATATGCACTGTCGTCCTTTGTGGCATCATCAAGCAGTCATAAGATCTTGAAGCCATGAAACATCTCACAAATCGTCTGCTCCGCCGTTTAGCCGCCGTCCTGCGGCCCACACGCCAGTCCGATAACTTGTTCGTATGACCGGTAGCGCTGTGCGGCCCTTTGGCTACCGGCCTAGCCAGTATGGGTATCGACGCTCAATGCCCTCTATTCCCAAGGAAAAGGCCCTAACTGCCTCCTTCCCGCTACCTGTCGTTTCAAAGCAGGAAAAACTAGCGGCGTAAAAGCCTTCAAGCAACAAAATGGCGTGTCTAACGAGGTTCTAGCCGGAACGAACGAATTTCGCCCCCGTGAGTGTATGGGTAATCTAGGTTTGCGGTGCTTACTAGCTAGATGGCTAGCCTATTGTGCACCGCGTTATGATTCACATTCACGATTCTCTCTATTTACAAGTTTCCTCTCCGCTACACTTACTACGCTGGGAGTGGCACGATCTACTTTCCTACGACCGTTTCCGGGCCGCTTTCAAGGAGCTGCTGGTACTATCTAATAATTATCATATCACGAATTGGCTAGCCGACCTGAGCACAATGCCGCTGGTGGGAACTGATGAGCAGGCATGGCTCAGCGACGAGTGGCTTCCCGAATTTGCTCGCCTGTCGATACAGCACTTGGCAATAATTCAGCCGCCTACTATGCACAATCAGCTCGTTATCGAGAGTGTGCTTAGTGACGGCCGCCGTTGCAACAATGCCGACGTGCAATTCTTCTCCGATATTCCATCGGCCCTAGACTGGCTGACTTCTTCCTCTAGTGTGGCTACGCAGCTTGAGCAGGAGTGGCTTGCCAATACGCGGATGATTCGCTCACCGAGTCTTTTGTCGCGCATGTGGATATAAGCCGCCCTATTAAGTAGCTGCCTGCGCTGACAAGCTGACAGCCAATATGGACTTGGAATATGGTTTGAAACGGAAAACAAAGCGAGGCTGGCCGGGCCACCGGCTGGCAGACTGTCTGGTTTTTTGTTTTAACCCCTCTTTTCTACAGCGTTATGCAAGAGAAAGGTAGCATCTCGATTCATACCGAGAATATCTTCCCCATCATCAAGAAGTTCCTGTATTCCGACCACGAAATCTTCCTCCGGGAATTGGTGTCGAATGCCGTGGACGCCACCCAAAAGCTGAAAAGCTTGGCCCAGTTGGGCGAGTTTAAGGGTGAGCTGGGGGACCTGAAAGTAAAGGTGAGCGTGGACAAGGAAGCCCGTACCATCACCATTGCAGACCGTGGCCTAGGCATGACGGGCGAAGAAATCAAGAAGTATATCAACCAGATTGCCTTCTCTGGTGCTTCTGAGTTCGTTGAGAAGTATAAAGAGAAAGATGCCGCTGCCAAAGACCAGATTATCGGTCAGTTTGGCCTGGGCTTCTATTCTGCTTTCATGGTAGCCAAAGAGGTAGAAATCTTCTCTAAGAGCCACAAAGAAGGCACCGAGGCGGCGCACTGGGTATGCGACGGCTCGACCGAGTTTAGCCTAGAAACCACTGAAAAGGCTGAACGTGGTACCGATGTAGTATTGCACGTAGCAGAGGATTCGGACGAGTTTCTAGAAGCTGCCCGCTTGCGGGGTATCCTGAACAAATACTGCAAGTTCCTCCCCATCGAGATTGAGTTTGAGGGTGAGGTAATAAATCAGACGGCTCCCATCTGGACCAAGCAGCCTTCGGAACTGACCGACGAAGACTACACCAAGTTTTACCAGGAGCTGTACCCCTTCTCGGAAGCGCCTCTGTTTTGGATTCACCTCAACGTAGATTATCCCTTCAATCTGACGGGTATTCTCTACTTCCCGAAGGTGAAAGACGAGCTGCAGTTCCAGCGCAACAAGATTCAACTTTACTCGCGTCAGGTGTTCATCACTGATGAAGTGAAGGATGTGGTGCCCGAGTTCCTGATGCTGCTGCACGGCGTTATCGACTCGCCGGACATCCCATTGAACGTGTCGCGTAGCTTCCTGCAAGCTGATGCTGCCGTGAAGAAAATCAACACTTACATCACCAAAAAAGTAGCCGATAAGCTAGCGGAACTGTACCGTAAGGACCGCACTGGCTTTGAGGAGAAGTGGTCGGATATCGGGCTGTTCGTGAAGTATGGCATGCTTTCCGATGAGAAGTTCTACGAGAAAGCCAAGGACTTTGCGTTGGTTCAGAACGTAGCCGGTAAGTTTTTCACCCTGTCGGAGTACCAAGAGTTCGTTCAGGCCAATCAGAAAGACAAGAACGATCAAACCGTAGTGCTTTATACCACCGACTCAGAAGCGCAGCACGCATTTGTGCAAGCTGCCCAGGAGCGGGGCTATGATGTGCTTAAGCTTGATGGCCCGCTAGATGCGCACTTCATTGGTCAGCTAGAGCAGAAGTTAGAGAAGGTGTCGTTCAAGCGCGTAGATGCCGATACCGTTGGTAAGCTCATCGAGAAAGAGGAACAGACCGAGAGCGTACTAAGCGACGACGACAAAACGCGTCTGCAGGACTTGTATAAGCAAGCCATCAGCAACGAGCAGATGCAGGTACAAGTTGAAGCCCTCTCCCCTCAAGATGCTCCCGTCATTATTACGTTGCCAGAATTCATGCGCCGCATGAAGGATATGCAGCGTGCGGGCGGTGGTGGTGGCATGCAGATGTTTGGCTCCTTACCAGATAGCTACACCGTCAGTGTAAATGCTAATCACCCGATAGCACAGCGCATCTTGCAGGCTGAAGGAGAAGCAGGCAATAAGCTAGCACGTCAAGCATTTGATTTGGCTTTGCTAGCCCAAGGCATGTTGAAAGGAGAGGCCTTAACCGCCTTTGTGAAGCGCAGCACTGACTTATTAGCTGCTGAATAGTCTTAGAAAGTCTTAAGAGTTTTAAGCAGTACAAAACCCCTGGCTATTTTGGTAGCTAGGGGTTTTGTTTTTCTAGGCTCCCGGGTTTGGATAGTCTGTAACTTGTGGCGTCGCTACAGCAGACAGCTTTCCTACCACTTTCTTTAAATATGTTCGAGCACTTATCGTATTCTGGAAGCCTACGAAAAACTATTGTCTGGTCTGGTGTAGTGACCTATATCGTGCTGGCAGTGCTAGCAATAGTGTTTTATAAGGAGAGAGTAGCATTTGTAGACTTGTCATTTCACTTGTTTACTATTCTGCAAGAAGATACCCTTACAATTCAGAACTACCGGTTTGGGTCAGCTATAACACAGCTAGTGCCGTTGCTGGGCGGCCGATTAGGGTTGAGCTTACATACTGTTACAATTCTCTATTCATTGGCATTTGTGGGATGGTACGCGTCCGTGTTTGCCTTTTGTGTATGGGGCGCACGTGCTGTGCGCTGGGGAACTGTAGTAGTGCTACTGAGCACTCTAATGGTGACTCACACTTTTTACTGGGCGCAGTCTGAATTGCAGCAAGGACTGGTGTTTATGGTGCTGTTCCTAGCGGTTTACCAACGGTGGCTGGTAGTAAAATGGCCCGGTTGGGGAGTACCAGCCCTGAGCATAGGTTTGTTTACCTTATGCTTTTTTCATCCGACCCTGTTCATTCCCTTTAGCTTCTGCTGTCTATTCTTTGTATTGCGTAATAGGGATAGTTATACTAGTTACTTGTGGTTGTTGGGAGCAATGCTGGCTCTAACATATATCAAAAACAAAGTATTTCATACGCCTTACGATATCGATAATATCAAGCGTACAGATAAGCTATTCAGCTTATTTCCAAACTATTTCAACACGTATGCATTCCAGAGATTTCTTAACTGGCTAGTATACGATTACTATTTGCTCTCACTAGGGCTTATACTGGTAATAGCCCACTATGCTTGGCAAAAGCAGTGGCTAAGAATGGCGTTATCTGGCGGCGCCTTTCTTGCATATGCATTACTAGTTACTGGCTCTTATTCTGAAGGGCAGGAGCCACAGTTTTACATGGAAAATCTGTTGCTGCCCTTGGCCGTATTTGTGGCAGTCCCTTTAGCATTTGATGTATTGCCTAGCCTGCCAGCACGATGGGCAGCAGGTATGGTAGTAATGGTCTTGGCGCTTCGACTGTTGAGCATTGGGTTTGCCCACGTTCCTTACAGTAACCGAGTAGCTTGGGCCCAACGTCTATTGCATCACACCGAGAATCTTCCCAATCGTAAACTGCTGTTACCAGAGCAAGGGGTACCCATGGATACAGTAATGATGACCTGGGCCACACCTTACGAATTTTGGCTTCTCTCCTCTTTAGAAGAACCTCAACAGGCGCGCTCTATCTGCATAAGCTCGAACCCTGACGAGAAGATGCCTTTCTTGAATAAGCCCCAGTCCTTCCTTGCTACCTGGGGCCTATTCGACTATAGTCAACTGCCAGCGCGTTACTTTCCCTTTCCTACAACTGATACTACTAGTTACAAGCGTACTACATATGCCGAGCTAATGCCCTCGGGGGGACCAGTGTACCGCTGGTAGACAGACCGCCATGCCGGCCATGAGCACCAAATCCATCTATCTTTACGTTTGATGCTGCGAACTCTGCCTGCTAAGTTTATGCGCTTGTTTCATCCGCACGTTTTTCTCCTGTCGCTACTCCTGCTACTCGCTGCGGCTTGCTCTAAAAAAACTGTTTCATTTAATAGTAAGCCTGAGTCAGTAGGCGTGAAGCTAAGTGCCGATACCTTGGCTTCCACTCAGGATACTACCAGCTCACCCTCGTTGTCGGCGAAGCGTGCCAGCTTAACTAAAGAGCAGGAGCGTGCTGCCAAGGAGAAAGAAAAGGCTGCTCAACGTCAACCGAACAAGAAGAAAAACATCTTCTTAGGGGAGCGAATTAAGAAGGCCTATGTGAAGTCGGGGGCAAAAGGTAAAAACCAGGTAATAGAAGTCTTTTATTACCTCCGCACCTTCCAGCAGCCCAATCCATTTGCCCCTGCCCGCTACGCCTACGACCCCAAAAAGCGCCGCCTGTTTAAAGCGCCGCCCGGCGAATTAGATCCAAATCAATTTAAGGTCTTGCACGGCCCGTATAAAAAGATGCAGGGTGGAAAGGTGGTAGAGACTGGGTTTTACGCCTTGGGTACGCGCCATTTACGGTGGGAGAAGCTCACGCGCGACAACATATTAGTCAGCAAGACCCATTACGAAATGGGGTTCCCGCGCGACGCGAATGTGACGTACTACGATGCGGGCCAGAAGCAAGTCAAAGAAATAATTCCGTTTGTGAATGGTAAGCTAGAAGGGGAGTATGTGCGCTACAACGAGAACGGCCAGTTAGAGTGGGACGGTCAGTTTGAGAATGGCAAACGCATTGGCACTTGGAACAGGTATTGGGGCTTCCGCAACACTCGCAACCGCCTACGTTACGAGTATGAGTACGGCGAAACAGGGTATGACCCTGAACTAGCGGAGCCTGTTCTGGTAAAGGAATACAACCGGAATGGCGTGCTTATTTATGAGAAGGATAAGCTTGACAAGCGAAACCAGCCTGATACAGCTCGGCCAGGTGCTAGAAAGTAAAGTGGCCTACTAATGCCGTACTAGTTTGAGGTTGCCACCAGGCTTAACTAGTAGAAAGCATCTTTGAAATGCTCAATGTGTAGTCCTTGCTTAGTCGTAATTAGCGCAAGAATATCAAAGCGGATATCACCGGTCCAATTCAGTTCATACTGCACTTGGTCGGCAGCTAGCCGGAAGAGCTGCTGTTTACGAGCAGTAACGAATTCTTCTGGATGCCCAAAGCGAGTAGAAGACCGAGCTTTTACTTCCACAAAAACTAACAGCTGCTCGCTGAGCCGCATAATCAGATCTACTTCAGCCCGTTGGTATCGGTAGTTGCGATGCACAACTGTGTACCCTTGTGCGAGCAGGTAGGCAAGGGCAGCTTCTTCTCCAATGTGGCCAAGAGCGTGCGAGGCAGTAGACATAGATAGAAGGAAAGAGGCTAAAATAAGCTCAGCAGTACACTGTATGAGCGAAGGTGTAACAGCGTCTTGGTGTAGTATGCTTATTGGCGGTGGGTCTAAATCTAGTACCTTTGCGTGCTTTCTGAACAAGAAATAAAAACGGCTAAATTGCTGAATGGCTGAAAGCAGTTGCCAGGCCATTTTGTGAACTATAGGCTGTTTTGTCGGTGGCAGCACCACGCAATATCTGATCCATGGATTTTCTCTCAGCTTGTGCTACGCCTACGCCTGTTACTCATAGCGTTGTTACGCCGGCAGTAACACTGGGCCAAAACCGAAAAATACAAGTTCGGCGTTTAGGGCTTGTACCCTATGAGCCAACGTGGGAGTTGCAAGAGCAATTGTTAGCCAGCACCCTAGCAATTAAAGCAAGCAATAGGGAAGCCCAGGAGGCTGACGCACCTACCCAAGGTACTCCTAACTACTTGTTGCTATGTGAGCATCCCCATGTCTACACCTTGGGTAAAAGTGGTAAGCCAGAGCACCTCTTGCTTGACGAAGCTTCATTAGCAGAGCACGGAGCAACTTTTCACCGCATCAACCGCGGTGGAGATATTACCTACCATGGACCTGGGCAGCTGGTAGGTTATCCTATCTTTGACTTAGATAATTTCTTCACTGACATTCATCGGTACTTGCGCGTACTGGAGGAAGCAGTAATCCATACTTTAGCAGAGTATGGGTTGGTAGCAGGCCGTATTGCCGGCCTCACCGGAGTTTGGCTTGATTTTGAAGAGGGGGCGGCTAATCCGCGAAAAATCTGTGCCATGGGAGTAAAGTGTAGCCGCTGGGTTACAATGCACGGCTTTGCTCTCAATGTTAATACGGACCTGGCTTACTTCTCGCACATCGTGCCCTGTGGCATTGCTGACAAAGCAGTGACTTCACTTCAACAAGAGGTTGGCCATCCAGTAGCATTGAGTGAAGTACAAGAACGTTTGTTGCAGCATCTCACCACACTATTTGGTGCTGAGGTGCAGCCAGAGTAATCATTTTCATGAAAAAAGATATTTCCTTTAATCCCGTTCAAGGCGTATCAATAGCTATTGTACCCGACGATAGTGTTATTACGCAGGAAGGTAAAACTGGCTGGCAGGTATATTTACTGAATACCAATGACTCTGCTCTGCAGAATGTCATCGTCAGTTCAAATGGCTATGGTACCAGTCTTGAAGATGGAGAGCCAGTTCGGACATCTACTCTCCGCCATGTACTTCTAGAGGTAGAGCCACAATCAGCAGTACCTATTGAGCCTATTGATCCAGCGTTGTTCCATCTGAACAATCAGTACTGGGTAAGCTATTATCAGGGCCAGCAAATCTTCGACAAGAAGTTCATTTTCGTGCCCGACTCTATCGTTGCTGATAGTCTATTATATATCCCCCTGCTGGACCGCAAGGGTGTGCTGCACAGTTAGTATTTCTTTTTACCCCCTGTCTCCTTGCCGAGGCATTATTTACCGTTAGCGCCGAACCGCATGAGTCACCTTGCAATTCAGTTGGGCCTGTCCTCACTTTGGGCATTTTTGGTTTCGTTATTCGCGGTGCCATCAATCATTTATATCGCCCACCTGAAAAATATGCTCGATACGCCTAACGTGCGTACTGTACACGAGTCCCTCACACCTCGTCTGGGAGGAGTAGCAGTATTTGCGGGCTTTATGTCGGCTCTTACCATCTTCGCTGACCTGAGCAACGGCATTCAGCAACTTCTAGCCGGTTGCATTGTGCTGTTCTTCGTGGGCCTGAAAGATGATTTGGTCAACATCTCGGTAGCCAAAAAATTCGTGGGCCAGTTGCTGGCTACGGGAGTCGTCATGATCATGGCAGATGTGCGTATCACGAGCTTCCAAGGCATTCTCGGCATCCACGAGTTGCCCATTGGTATTAGCTATGCCTTCACGTTTTTTGCCATTGTAGGTATTACCAATGCCATTAACCTCATTGATGGGCTAGACGGACTAGCTGGTACCATTGTGCTAATTATCGTAAGCACATTTGGTTACTATTTCTATCAGTATGGCGGGCCTAGCTTCCAGAACTATGTCTATGTATCCGTATGCGTGATTGGCGGCATGCTTGGCTTTCTACGGTACAACTTTCACAAGGCTAGCATCTTCATGGGCGATACTGGTTCGCTGGTATGTGGCTTTATTGTCTCTATCCTTGCCATTCAGTTCATTGAGATGGGCTTAAAAGTTGGTCAGCCCTTTGGTGCATCGGCACCATCTGTAGCTGCTGGTATCTTGTTTGTGCCTCTTTTTGATACCCTTCGGGTGTTCATTGTGCGCATGATGGCTGGCCGTTCTCCCTTCTCGCCCGACAAAAACCACGTTCACCATCGGATTCTAGCCATGGGCTTTCAGCAAATCAGCACCGTGTTGCTTCTCGGGCTGTTGAACCTGATTGTAATTCTATTTGTGATCAACTTCTCCCAGTTGGGCAATACCATCCTGATTGCTGGCTTAGTGGCGTTTTCGTTGCTGTTGAGCGTTTTCTTGGGAGTATATCACAGCCGAACTGCCCGCCAGCGCGTGGCATCCTAATTAACGCTCCTAGGGTCTTAAACTGTGCCTATTCGTAGCTTCCTGCGCCGCATTCTGCTGCTGAGCCTGCTACTAACTCAGTCGTTGGCACAAGCCGCCGAGTACCGTCTGTTGCCGCCCGCACCACGTGGCGGCCTTACCTCTGATTGGCTGATTCACGACGAAGTTCAGAATAGGCTCGTTCTGTATCTTCCCGATTATCATGCTCCGGCCCAGGCCTACTACCAGTGGCTGACCATCAGGCCCAAGAAGCCCCTTCGAATTAGCTTTACTGCGCGCCAGAAATTAAGCTTGTTTCTTGATAACCAGCTTGTGTTTACGGCGCCTCGGCCTGCTTTTTACACGGTAGATTTAGCCCAGTTATTACCTGCCAAAGCTATTGCAGGGCCGCATCTGCTGTGCGTATGGCAACCTGAAGCCATTCCTAACCTTGCCTCTTTTACTAATGCTATTACAGTACCAGTAGTAGAGAAGGGTAAGGCCAAAGGAACAGTTGTAGCAGCTCAGCCTCGTTTGCGTGGGCACCAAGGTCAGAATGTATTCTTATGCTTCTTGCTCTTGATTGGGCTAGCGTATGGCGGTTTGCGAGCTACGTATCAACCAGGTTTTGCCCGTATATATCAATTTGAAGGGTTATGGGGGCAAAGCTCTCAGGAGCAAGACTTCTTAATGAAGCCTACTATTACATGGCTCAATATTGTCTTAGTATTACTCTTTTCCTTATCATTTGCTCTACTACTAGTAGCCATTCATACCAATATCCAGAGCATCGTAATTCTGCGGCGATTATTTGATGTGCCTGAATCTGCCATTGTCCTACGGGTACTGTTATATACAGCCCTCGTAGCTGGCTTCGTGCTTGGCAAATACCTGTTCCTGGAGCTTATGGGGTACATCTTTGATGTGACCGACCTAGTGATGGTGCAGTACCGAGAATTTATTCGCACGGTGCTGTTTATGGGGCTGTTTCTTCCACTGGTCATGTTCCTATACCTAGGACTCAATCAGCGCCTTCCTGAAACGGTATTATGGGTATCCAACGGTGTGGTTTCCTTGCTGTTGGTGGGTACTGTGCTACGGGTCGCGCGTACGCTGCACCGTAAGGGGTCGCTACTGAATCTACATTTGTTTTCGTACCTTTGCGCCACAGAAGTGATTCCCTTGGTCATTCTGTTGAAGCTGATTGTTTTTACTTATTGATTCCTACTACCAGCTTTAGAGCTGGTGTTCTGCACTGCTCCTATTGCCCTAGCCTTACCATTTTTCTACCCTATGGCCGAGAGTAACGACAAACCGGGGACGGGCCGTCACGCCAAGCGCATCTCCAGCATTCTTGTCACCCAGCCGAAGCCCACCAATGACGTATCTCCTTATTTCGCCATTGCCGAGAAATACGGCATCAAGGTTGACTTTCGGGAGTTCATTGATGTGCAGCCGGTTTCCTACAAGGATTTTCGTAAAGAGAAAGTAAATATTCTCGAGCACACTGCCGTCATCTTTACTAGCCGCAATGCAGTAGACCATTTCTTCCGCATTTGCCAAGAAGCGAAGATTGAGATGCCTGCAGAAATGAAGTATTTCTGTATCTCTGAGCAGACGGCTAACTACCTGCAGAAATACATTGTGCTACGTAAGCGTAAGCTATTCGTGGGTCAGCGGACAGCAGTAGACCTGTTCGAGGTGATAAAAAAGCACAAAAGCGAAAAGTTCTTGTATCCGTGCTCTGACATTCGGAAGGATGATATTCCCGAGTACATGCGAGCAAACGGCTTTAAGTTTACGGAAGCTGTTATTTACCGTACCGTTGCTAGTGACCTGTCAGACCTCTCCGATGTGAAGTATGATTGCATCGCTTTCTTCAGCCCCTCAGGTATTAGCTCGCTTTTCATCAATTTTCCTGATTTTGAGCAAAACAATACTCGTATTGCTGCTTTCGGACCGACTACAGCAAAGGCTGTTCGGGATGCAGGGCTAGAGTTAGATATTGAAGCGCCCCACCCAAACGCTCCCTCTATGACAGGAGCTATTGAAGCTTATATCCGACACCATCACGGGACGGATGCTGGCAAAGAAAAAACCAAGAACGGTAAGCAAAGCGCCTGATTCTAAACGCGGTGAAGTCGGTAAAAGGGCTTCACCGCGCGTTTTTACGCTGAGGTTTGTTGCAGCCCGTTTTTTAGCTACATTTGAAAAGACCATGTTTCTCAAATGTGCGCCTGTAACTGACCCAAAGTCAGCCGCTTCTATGAATAAAATATTACTTTCTACTCTGCTGTTGTCGGCGGTAGCAGGATCTGCTATGGCCCAACAGCAGCCCCAGTTTAGTCATTATGGCTTCAATGGGATGTATCTAAACCCTGCTTATGCCGGCATCAAGGGCCAAGGGGAAATTACAGCTATAGGTCGTTCTCAGTACTATGGCTATGATGGCACATTCGATAGTGGCGGCTCTCCTCAAACCCTGTCCTTAACAGCTTCTCTACCTGTTGCCGCTATTGGAGGAGGCCTCGGCATCGGTGTATATCGCGACAAGATTGCTCAATTGGGCACCACGAATGCCCAGCTTTCTTACTCAAAGCATTTCAAGGTGGGGGAGGGGCGCCTAGGTATCGGCGTCCAGGGTGTGCTGAATAATATTCACCAGGGTACTTATCGTGCTAATGATGAGGACGACGTTAAAGTACCACGAGAAGGGTCTGATCAAAAGTTTGACGTAGGGGCTGGAGCGTGGTATGAATCAGATCAATTATATGTTGGTCTAAGTGTGAATAATCTCCTGCGCTCTTCGTATAAGTTCAATAGCCAGGTAGCCGGAGGAAGGACAGCAGAGTATATCAATGAAAATCACGCCTATCTGACGGCTGGTTACAATATCGAAGCTTCTTCTTCCGTTGTCATAACACCTACCGTGCTGGTGAAAATGGTGATGCCTGGAAAGTTTGGGGACAGCAATAAGTTTACGTTCAAAAACAACTCCTACGAGCTTGGCGCACGTGCTACATTCAACGACCGTTTTTGGGGTGGCATTGGTTATCGCTACGACGAGTCGTTCACTGGCATGGCTGGCCTGAGTTTTGCTAAGGATAACGCAATGCGCGTGGGATTGGCTTATGACTTAGTTGCATTTAACCAAGATGCACGCGCACTCAGCTCGTTCGAGTTGATGCTCTCCTATCGCCTACCCAAACCGGGTATGGCCGTACGCCCGGCAATTCGCACTCCACGTTACAGCTTCTAGTAATTAGAGGCTTTAAGTGAGCTAATCCGGCATTCTGATACTGTGTTGAATGCGAATTACAGATTGCACGTACTAACTCGTTGCTTTCCATCGTTTAACTAACCCTACAGCTGGTTCGTAGACAATCGGAAAGCATTGAGCGATAGGCTTGCGTACGAACGTTCGAATAGCTAGATTTGCAGACTCATAGAATTGTAATCTAAGGGTATCGCCGCCTGAACAGTCTTTTTCTTCCTCACATGAACAAGTTTCTCTATTTGCCTCTCGTTGCGTTTTCTACGCTCTTGCTGGGAGGCTGTGGTTTCGGCAAAGGACCGCAAGGCGACCTGGTCGGGGCAGAAGATCGTCCTGAGTTTAATCCTCAGGAGGTCCCCTTCGGCATGGTGCCTTGCCCTGGCGGCACTTTCCACATGGGCCAGACTGACCAAGATATCTCAGCCTCCATGGTCAACATGAACAAGCAGGTTACCATCGCCGGCTTCTACATGGACGAAACAGAAATCACCAACAATGAATACCGTCAATTCATGAATGCCATTCGGCAGGATTCTATTGATGTGTTAGGTGAAGAATACGTAATGACAGAGCTCTACCCTGATACTACCGTTTGGGTACGCGACTTCACTTACCACATGGGGGATCCTCTCATGGAGTACTATTATACCCACCCGGCTTTCGATGATTATCCGGTAGTAGGAGTGGATTGGTTTGCGGCTAAGTATTTCTGCAACTGGCGCACCAAGAACAAAAATGCTGCTAACGAAGAAGCTGGTTTAGCGCCAACACCAAACTTCCGTCTGCCTTCCGAAGCTGAATGGGAGTATGCCGCTCGTGGTGGCCGTGACTTAGCTACGTACCCCTGGGGTGGCCCCTACCTGCGTAATTCGAAGGGCTGCATGCTGGCCAACTTTAAGCCCGGCCGTGGTGATTACGCTTCGGATGGCTATGCTTACACTTCTCCAGTAGGTGCCTTCTTCCCGAACGATTTCGGTCTGTATGACATGTCAGGCAACGTATCGGAATGGTGCGACGATGCTTACATGGAAGCTTCCGTGCCAGTAGTATGGGATATGAACCCGACTAACCCCGACGACAACGAGCCCCGCAAAGTAGTGCGTGGTGGTTCTTGGAAGGACATTGCGTACTTCCTGGAAACCGGCACCCGCAACTTTGAATATCAGGACTCAGCCCGCTCCTACATTGGTTTCCGCACTGCCATGATTCAAATTGGCATGGGCACCAATAGCAGCCTGAACTAAGCCTACGCCTACTGCACTGATTATTTCTAATTCCCCAATCTGCGTTTCTTTTTCGCTTTTCATTAATCAAAACCTCTTCTTTTCAACAATCAAATCACATGGCAGCAAAAGGCGGTAATTTTTTCTTCGACAAAGTGATGCCAATGATTTATGGCATCGGTGCTGCAGTCGTAATTGTCGGAGCACTATTTAAAATTCAGCACTGGAAGGGGGCTGACATTATGTTGATCGTTGGTTTGGGGACTGAGGCTCTAATCTTCTTGTTCAGCGCATTTCAGCCCACGGAGAAATCCCCTGATTGGTCGCTGGTATATCCGGAATTAAGCGAAGGCTATGACCCCTCGACTGGCAGCTCCAGCTTCCGTAACAATGCTATTGACAATGGCGGCACGGGCTTGACCCGTAAGCTGGACGATATGCTGAAGGATGCTAACGTAACCCCAGAAGCAATTAGCTCCTTGGGCCAGGGCTTGAACCGTTTGAGCGCTACTACTCAGCAGCTATCTACGCTTGGTGATGCTACAAGCGCTACTGATGAGTACACCACGAAGGTTCGTTCGGCCGCTCAGTCGCTTGAGCGCATCAACGAAGCCTACGCTAACACCGCTCAGGCTATGACGGCTATGGCTGATGCCACGTCTGACGCAAAAGAATATCACCTGCAGGTGCAAAACGTGACCAAAAACTTGGGCGCTCTGAATGCAGTGTATGAGATGGAACTTCAGGATGCCAACACGCACTTGAAGTCTATGAATAAGTTCTATGGCACGCTGTCGCAGGCAATGGAAAACCTAACAGAAGCCGGTAAGGAGACTGAGCAGTTCAAGCAGGAAGTAACTAGCCTGACCACGAACTTGAGCTCGCTCAACCGTGTGTATGGTAACATGCTGAACGCTATGCGTGCTACTAGCTAATCTGCTAGTTATCCTAACGATTCAGAATCAGTTCCACCCCAGTATAGATAGGTAGACACGATGGCGGGAGGTAAAGAGACTCCGCGGCAGAAGATGATCGGGATGATGTACTTGGTACTCACCGCTCTTCTGGCCCTTCAAGTAAACTCAGCAATTCTGCTAAAATTTAAATTCCTGGACGACAGCTTGCTCGGTATCAACGATAAGACGTCGGTATCGAACGATAACACAGTTAAAAGCATACAGTCCAAAGTAGAGCAAGCTCACAACCAAAAAGGCGACTTAGCCGTCCTGGAGCAGAGCAATGCAATCCGGACGCGCACTAAGCAGATGATTGATTATCTGCGCGGAGTACGTGACCGACTCGTAACTGCCACTGAGAACACTAAAGGCAAGAACGAGTACAAGAACATGAGCGCTGAAGACAAAGTGGCTATTACCATGATCGGTGGTAAAAAGGACGGCGCTGCTTACGAAATGAAGGACAAGCTCAATGAGTATTCTTCGTTCATTAAGCAATACGTACCGAATGCTGCTCCGTTGGCTTTAGATGCTAAAGAAGATCCAATGGTGACAGAGCCGGAGCAGAAGAGCAAGAACTTTGCTGAAATCAACTTCGAGAATACTCCCTTGGTAGCTGCGTTGGCAGTGCTTTCGCAAAAAGAGGCTGAGGTACTGAAGTACGAATCTGATGCTCTGGGTGTATTGGCCTCTAAAGTTGGTGCTAAGAATATCATCTTCGATAAGATTGGTGCTTTCGCCAGTGCTGAATCAAATACGGTAGCTGCTGGTACTAAGTACAAAGCGGAGTTGTTTTTGACTGCTTCAGCTTCTGGTTTGAACCCTTCGATGACTCTGAATGGCTCACCTCTGTCAGTAGGCCCCGATGGCAAAGGCAAGGTAGAATTCACTGCTCGTCCAGGTTCATTTGACCAAGCTGGTAATGCTAAGGCTCAATGGACCGGCACGATCCGCTTCAAGCAAGGTGGCCGCGATACGACTTTTAAAGTAACGGTGCCTTATACAGTCACTAAGCCAGTGATGCAGATCCAATCTGCCTCGGTGCAAGCTTTGTACTTCCGTTGCGGTAACAAGTTGAGCGTACAGGTACCTGCGTTGGGTGCACAGTATGAGCCCAGCTTCTCGGCCTCCGGTGCCTCTACTATCAAAGGTTCGGCTAAGGGCGAGGTAACGCTAGTGCCAAACTCGAAAGAGGTGACCCTAAGCGTAAGCAGTGGTGGTAACCCCATCGGTTCGCAAACTTTCCAAGTTCGTCCGATTCCTAAGCCAGAGATTAAATGCATCGTAGGTGGTCGTGAGGCTAATGAAAAGCAAGGAACTCCAGTTACAGCTGTGCGCAACATGCAGTTGCGTGCTGTAGCAGACGCTGGTTTTTCGACCTTCCTGCCTGATGATGCTCGTTTCCGCGTTGCTCGCTACGAGGTTATTTTGGTGCGTGGCAAACGCCCAGCAATGGCTCCTATTACTGTAAACGGTCCAACTGTTGATCTGAGCAGCATCGTAAACTCAGCCCGTGAAGGTGACCGTCTGTACATTGAAGTGAAGCAGGTACAGCGTCAAAACTTCCAGGGTAACGTTGAAGAGGTGAACGTGTCGAAGACGTTCAATATTCCGCTGATATAATACGTTACTCTTCTGAACTAACCGCCGCGCTTTTTTGATTACTTCGGTATGAACAAATTCCTCTCCTTCGCCGCTCTGACGGCCGGCCTGATGCTGTCGGTGGCAGCCTCGGCTCAGGAACAAGCTACCACCGCGAGCAGCAACGGCTCGTACCGCCCGATTCCTAATTCGGATATCATGTTCCGGAAGACGATTTGGCGCGCGATTGATCTACGCGAGAAGCAGAACAAGCCAATGTTCGCGGAGCAGAGAGAAATCAGCCGTGTAATTATCGAAGCGGTGAAGCGTGGAGAGTTGCAAGCATACAAAAACGATTCGTTGACTTCGACCTTCTCTTCGAAGGAAGTGATGTCGAATATGTCGTATGCTGAAGCCAGCGCAGGCCTTAGTGACGAAGAACGTGCGGCTGGTTTCTCGGAGGACACGGGCGATGATTGGGGTACACCAGCTCCTCGTAATCGTAACGGTCGTTCGGCTGCTGCCCCGCGCCAGCCTGCTGCTCCTGTAGCTAACGAGTATCGCTATAAGGACCTCTACCAGATGGAAATGAAGGAGGATATGATCTTTGACAAAAAACGGTCACGGATGTATCATGATATCAAAGCCATCACGCTATTGGTTCCTTCTACACTGTCTGCTAACACCTCCGGTATCGAGAAGGTAATTGGCACGTTTAAGTACAGTGACCTAGTGAAGGTGTTCCGCAACAATCCGGACAAGGCCATTTGGTTTAATCCGCAGAATGATGCCCAACACAAGAACTTGGCAGATGCTTTCGAATTGTGGTTGTTCAACTCGTACATCGTGAAGGTTTCCAACCCGAATGATTCGCGTCTCGACGAAATCTATGGTGGTCAGCAGCAGGGTATTCTTGCTTCGCAGCAGGCAGCCGCTGATCTTATCGAGTACGAATACAACCTGTGGAGCTTCTAAGCGGTAGTACCGTTTAATTACCTTGCAAAAAAGGCCTTGTCATAACGACAAGGCCTTTTTTGTCTTATATCTTGCCATCTCGTACATCAACGGGCCACAATAATATTGTGGTGTTAGTATGCTTGAAAAGAGAGTTTGTAGACCTTTGGCAAGGTGCCAAGTAGATATCGTTTCATAGCTTAGGTGGTAGCTTACCATCTAGCTGGCATAGTAGGCTGATTACAACTTCACGAACCTTTGTTTATTCCATGGACGCACAAGACAAGAAACAGCTAGCTTCGGCCGACAAAGTAGCTCCTGCAACACTGCAGTTAGGCAAGTACCAAAGTGCCATCAACGCCAAACTTCAGGAATTTGATGCAAGAGACTTTACGAAAGGCTTTTGGCAGAAAGAAGCTTCGCTGTGGGTGCAAGATGAGGCCGCGCAGCAAAGCGTACGTAGCTTTATGGGGTGGTTGCGAGTAGCTGAAACGATGGTGGCCGCTGTGCCTGAAATCGAACAGTTCGCGCAGGAAGTAAATGCGGCGGGGTTCAAGCACGTAGTCGTGATGGGCATGGGTGGTAGCACCATGGCTCCCATCGTATTTGAAAAGTCATTCCCGCAGGGTGAAGGTGGGCTTCCCATGTCCATTCTTGACACGACTAATCCTGGTACCGTACGTGAGATTGAGGAGTCGGTGCCTTTGACAGAGACGCTCTTCATTGTGGCCAGCAAATCAGGAACTACGGCTGAGCCACTAGCTTTCGGTGACTATTTCTACCACCGCTTACAAGAGCTAAAGGGTGACAAAGCTGGGGAGAACTTCGTGGCAATAACTGACCCAGGTTCTAAGTTTGTTACCGCAGCTACCGAGCAAGGATACCGCCGTATTTTCCTCAACTTTGCTGAAGTAGGTGGTCGTTTTTCGGCGCTATCGTACTTTGGGTTAGTGCCTGCTGCCTTATACGGAATCAACATTCGGGAGCTACTAGATCGTGCTGTTGAAATGATGCGTGCGTGCGGTGCCTACGGACCAGTTAATTATAATCCTGGTTTGGAGTTGGGTGTTGCACTGGGCGTATTAGCTCAGGAAGGCCGAGACAAGCTAACCTTGGTAGTACCGCAGTCGTTGAGTGACCTGGGCTTATGGCTAGAGCAGCTTATTGCGGAAAGTACAGGTAAAGAAGGAAAAGGCATTTTGCCAGTAGCCGGTGAGCCGCTAGGTGCACCGGCAGTATATGGCCAAGACCGAGTGTTCGTGTATGTTGGCTACCAAGCAAGCCTGACGAGGCCAACCAGCAAAAGCTAGGAGCATTAGAGCAAGCTGGGCACCCAGTAATTACCATTCTGATGGCTGACCCGCTAGATCTTGGCCAAGAGTTCTTCCGGTGGGAAGTAGCAACGGCCGTAGCTAGTGCTGTAATGCAAATCAACCCCTTCGACCAGCCGAACGTGCAAGCCGCCAAGACAGCTACCGATAGCCTGATGAAGGTGGTAGAAAAAGAAGGCAAGCTACCTCAGACGGAAGAGCCCAAAGTAACGGAAGATGGTGTATCGTATTACACTGCCGTTCAAGCTAATACGGCTGCTGACTTAGTGCGTGCATTCTTCGCGCAGGCCAAACCCGGTGACTTCCTCAATATCCAAGCGTACTTAACGGAATCGCCTGAGTTAAATGAAGATTTACAGCGGCTGCGTCAGCAGGTTGTAGATCAACTACACATTGCTACTACCTCTGGGTACGGGCCGCGCTTCTTGCATTCCACTGGTCAGTACCATAAAGGCGGTCCTAACACGGGCTTGTTCGTACAGTTCACCGTAGACCATCCGCAGGACATTCAGTTGCCCGGTCGTTCTTACTCGTTTGGTACTTTCCAAAATGCGCAGGCTGCCGGCGACTTGCAGGCACTGCATGACTACAGCCGCCGTACGTTGCGTATTCATCTCGGCGACAATGCCGAGCAAGGCATGCGTACCGTGCTTGCTCGCTTGCAAGGAGCCCCTCTAGTTGGTGCCCAGGCATAATGCCGAAACCGCCACTGCCTGCTAGAGTTAGCTGACAGTGGCGGTTAGTGCGCTACAAGAAGCTGGCCCGGATTGTCCGGACTACTGCACTGCGGGTGAGTCCTGCTCGGCAAAGTAGTCTAGGAGAATCCGGGCTTTTGCTTTGCCTACCTCTGCTATCAGTTCGGCTTCGGTCAGCTCCTTGATTTTCTTGACCGACTTGAACTTGGTTAAAAGCTTATCGGCCGTAATAGGACCGAGGCCTTTGACATCGGTTAGTTCCGTTTTAAGAGTAGCAGCATCGCGGCGGCTGCGGTGGAAGGTAATGCCGAAGCGGTGGGCTTCGTCCCGCATGCGCTGAATAAGGCGGAGGGTTTCGCTCTTCTTGTCGATGTAGAGCGGTAAGGGGTCATTGGGAACGTAAATTTCCTCTAAGCGCTTGGCGATACCAATGATGGGAATTTGCCCCCAGAGCCCAAGGTCCTTTAGTGCCTTAACTCCCATGCCAAGCTGGCCTTTGCCCCCGTCTACAATAATCAGCTGGGGCAAGCTGGCACCTTCATCCAACAAACGGCGGTAGCGCCGCGTCACAATTTCGTACATAGAGTCGAAGTCGTTGGGGCCTACTACGGTTTTGATGTGAAAGTGCCGGTAGTCCTTCTTACTCGCCTTCGCATTCCGGAAGCATACCATGGCAGCCACTGGATTGTCGCCTTGGAAGTTGGAGTTATCGAAACACTCGATGTGTTTGGGTAGCTCCGTCAGGTGCAAGTCCTTCTTCATGGTTTCCATGATGCGAACTTCATTCAGGTCTTTGCTCCGGTCGTTCATGCTTTCCTTCTCCTTGCGGAGGTAAAGCACGTTCTTGATGCTAAGCTCCATTAGCTTGCGTTTGTCGCCGATCTGCGGTTGGCTGACGGTTACGCCCGGTAGAGGCAAGGCAGGTATTGCCACGTTGGTCAAAACTTCTTTTGACTGGCTCTCGAATTCCTCACGCATCTGCATGATCAAGGGCGCTAATATTTCATCGTCTGGCTCATCCAGCTTCTTCTGCACCTCCACCGATTGCGTCATGATAATGCTACCATTCATCACCTTGAGGTAGTTGATGAAAGCCGATTTCTCGTTCGAGGCGATGCTGAACACGTCAATGTTCGTGAGGTTCGCATTGACAATAGTGCTCTTGGCCTGAAACTCATCCAGTTTGTCTAGCTTCTGCTTAAGTTGATGCGCTAGCTCGTACTGTTGCTCTTGAGCTGCCTGCATCATCTTCTCGCGGAAGTATTGCTTGGGCAAACGTAGGTCGCCGTTTAGGATCTGCCGGATCTGCTGGATGTACTGGTTATACGTTTCTTCATCTTGCAGGGCCTCGCAGGGCCCCTTGCAGTTGCCGAGGTGATACTCTAAACACACTTTAAACTTTCCTGCCTCCACATTTTGCGGCGAAAGGTTGTAGGTACACGTCCGCAAAGGGTACAACGCCCGGATCAGCTCCAGTATCAGGTTCATACCCGTCACGTTGGCGTAAGGGCCGTAGTAGCGACCATCGCCCGGCTTTTTGTTCCGGGTTGGAATGAGGCGTGGAAACCGCTCGTTGGTCAGCAGCAAATAAGGGTACGTCTTGCCATCCTTC
This sequence comes from Hymenobacter sp. AT01-02, assembly GCF_000961955.2. Taxonomy (NCBI): domain Bacteria; kingdom Pseudomonadati; phylum Bacteroidota; class Cytophagia; order Cytophagales; family Hymenobacteraceae; genus Hymenobacter; species Hymenobacter sp. AT01-02. The sequence goes on along the minus strand of NZ_JZIR02000011.1, from coordinate 48,534 downwards.
AGTAAGATATTGTACTTAGGCTGAAGCTGCTTGATTAGGTTGTTTTCCAGCAAAAAGGCATCAGACTCCGAGTCAACAATAGTAAACTCAATTCGTCGGATGTTCTTGACCAGCTGTTGCGTTTTCTTGTTGTGGTCCTGTTTCGTGAAGTAGCTACTTACACGTTTGCGCAAATCGATGGCTTTGCCCACGTAAATGATAGTGTCCTCGGCATCGAAGTACTTGTAAATGCCCGGCCGGTGGGGAAGCTGACGAATTTGGTCTTGTAAATGAGCTTGAGCAGCCATAGAGCGGAAGGTTAAACGGCGCGGGAAGGAGGATACCCGCAGGAGTACGCATAGAAATTACACCAGGGTTCGGTGGTAAGTGTACATGCGGCCTTCTATAACAAAAAACGTGGCCAGTAAGTCCCGGCCACGTTCTGCAATTTATTACGTGAGTAGAGTGTCCGCTGCGCGCAGCAACTACTATCAACTTGAGGGATTATATATCCTGATCTTCCAAGTCATCAAGGTCCACTTGGTTTAGCTTCTGCTCGTAGGGAATGGTGTCGCGCTGGCCACTATTGCCACCGTAGTAGCGGGAGCAGTCAATCTCGATGCTGAGCGGCTTCTCCGGTTTCTCAAATGGCCCGCGGTCAATATCAATGCTTTTGTCGCCGTACACCTTCCGCATAAACAACCCGTAGATTGGCAGCGCCAAGCGAGAGCCTTGCCCATAGGACCCCGTGCGAAAGTGTACGCTCCGGTCTTCGCCGCCTACCCACATGCCACACACAAGGTTAGGCGTAAGGCCCATAAACCAGCCATCGGAGTAATTAGAGGTAGTACCCGTTTTCGCCCCCATTTCATAAGGGAAGTTGAAGCCGTTCTTGAGGATGATGCTGGTGCCACCTTGCTCTTCCGTAGCACCGCGGAGCATGTAGGTCATCAGGTAGGCAGTTTCTTCGCTTAATGCTTCCCGGGTTTGGGGAACAAACTCGCGGAGCACATTGCCGTTCTTGTCTTCAATGCGCGTTACCATCATGGGCGCCGTCCACACGCCCTTGTGCACAAAGGTGCTGTAGGCCCCTGCCAACTCGTAAATGCTCACGTCGGAGGAGCCGAAGCCCACGGCGGGCACTGCCTCAATAGGGGAGGTGATACCAAGACGCTTCGCGTAGCTTACAATAGTAGCGGGCTCCAGCTTCTGCACCAACCACGCCGTAATGGAGTTCATAGAGCGAGCCAAAGCTTGGCGTAAGGTAAACGAGCGGCCAGAATAGCTCCCTTCAAAGTTTTTAGGCGTGTAAGCCGGGCGGCCCCGCTCCGCCGGGAAGGTGGTAGGTACGTCGGGGCGGCGGTAGCAGGGAGAATAGCCCTGGTCAATGGCCGCCACGTACACAAAGGGCTTAAATGTAGAGCCAGGCTGGCGCTTTCCTTGCTTCACGTGGTCGTACTTGATGTACTTGAAGTTGATGCCACCTACCCACGCTTTCACTTGGCCATTCAAGGGGTTCATAGCCATGAACCCCGAGTGTAGGATGCGCTTGTAATAGGCCAAAGAATCCATGGGCGACATTAGCACTTCCTTCTCGCCACCCTGCCACGTGAATACCTTCATGCGGTACTTCTTGTTGAGGTAGTACTTGATGGAGTCCTTATTACCCTCAAACCGGTTGTTGAGTGACTTGTATCGCTCCGTGCGCTGAATGCTAGTATTGAGAAAGTTTGGAATGACGCGGCCATTCTCATCACGCCACGGCTGCTGGCCTTTCCACTGCTGATCAAACCACTTCTGCTGCAGCTTCATGTGCTCCGCAATAGCAGACTCCGCATACTTCTGCATGCGCGAGTCGATGGTGGTATAAATCTTAAGGCCGTCGGCGTACAGGTCGTGGTCGGTTTCCTTGGCCCAGGTTCTGAGCATTTTGCTTACCTCCACCCGGAAGTAGGGCGCAATACCTTCGTTCTGATTTTCTACGCTGTAATTCAGTGCAATGGGCTTGAGCGTGTCGGCGCGCAAGGCAGTAGCATCCAAGTAGCCATACTTGTTCATTTGGCGTAGTACCCAGTTGCGCCGTGCCTTTGAGCGGCCTGGGTTAAACTTGGGGCTAAAGCGCGAAGGAGCGTTTAGGACGCCAACTAGAGTGGCCGCTTCTTCCACAGTTAGCTGACGAGGCTTTTTATTAAAGAAGGTTTTGGCTGCTGTATTGATACCAAAAGCGTTGGAGCCGTAATCGTTGGTGTTCAAATACATTCGCAGGATTTCGCGCTTGGTGTAGCTGCGTTCCAAACGCACCGCCAAAATCCACTCCTTGGTTTTCGTAACCAGCATCCGCACGCCAGGCACATCATTGAGTACACCGTCGTTCAAGTCGCCGCGAGTCCGGAACAGCACCTTGGCTAGCTGCTGGGTGAGGGTGGAGCCGCCCCCACCGCTTCCGCCGGTAGCCAAGCCTGCAACTACCCGGCCCGTTGCTTTGGGGTCGATGCCGGAGTGCTCCTCAAAACGGGCATCCTCGGTTGCAATCAGGGCATCTACTAAGTGTTGGGGGAGGTCTTCGTACTCAGCAGGCGTGCGGTTCTCACGGAAATACTTACCCATGAGCACACCATCGGCTGAGTAAATCTCCGAAGCTAGTTCACTCCTGGGGTTCTCAAGCGTCTTTAAGTTGGGCATGCGCCCAAACAGGTTCATGAAGTTGACGCTAACGGCTAGTACATATAGGATCAGACCAACAATGCCGAGCCCAAAAAGCGCCCACAATGTGCGCGTGAGCCCAGTAAAACGGCCTGCAGAGTTAGACTTACGTAGAGTAGATTTGTTTTTAGCGGCAGGATAAGCCATTCGTTTGAAGGAAATTTGACCTAGTATTCAGTCTCAGCTTGCAACCTTACCAAGGAGGCTTTCAAGCTGAGACTTAAATACTAGCGGTAGGTTTGCTGGTAGAAGCGTTGGTACCCCTCTAGGTCTTTGGTTTGCAATAGGAGTGGCAAGTTATCAATACCAATTACTAGAGTTTGGTAACCCGCACCTCGTAGCTTACTCACGGGCGACTGAGGGCCCCGCAGTTTCAGCGCGTAACTCTGAGCAACTTTAGCCCCCGCCAGGCTGCTGATGATTAGCGCATCCTGCGTATCGTTGAGCGGTTGCTGCTGCACCTGCAGGTTATTGGCCTTGAAGAATCTGCTGTTATATACCCCAAGCTGATCTGGTAAGGTTTGAAGCGAGGCTGCTCCTTTGGGGAACACAAGCACTACCACATGCTGAGCGCTCAGATCCGCTTTATATGCTGTCGATGGCCTTGAGGGTGCGGTGGGCACCGATGCAGCGGGTGTACTGGTAGTAGGAGCAGGTGGCTGAGGAGCAGGTGTACCGGCTACTGGAGCAGGCGCAGGAACTGCTGCAACAGGGGCTGGTGTAGCCTCAGCTGGGACTTTTGTTTTGGGAGCTACTGCTGGCTTCTTGCCACGAGCCCGCGCTTGGGCCGCAGCCATGCGAGCCGCCTTAGCTGGGTCTACCGCCGGGGTAGCAGGTGTACTAGCGCGGGTTGCGGCCGAATCAGTAGCAACCGTTGGTGTAGTAATAGGAGCTGTAGCTGGAGCAACAGGTGCCGCTGAAGTAGGCGAAGCTGAAGTTGCTGGAGTATTTGCGGGTTTGGTTGTGGGCGTGAGCGCAGGAGTGGAAGCTGGCGCAGTTGGCGTTTCTTTGTAGTAGATGCGCATTCGGTTCTCTACTTCACCCGGCCGGAACATTGATACAACAGGCTTGTCGGTAGATGCGAGGGTACCAGAAATCTGGCCTGCTTCGTACTGCTTGTAGGTGTTTATCATTGATACCGCTTGGTTGGCAAGCGGACTTTGTGGGTAGTCTTTGTAGAACTTCTCTACTGCGGCCTTGGCCGTAGCGGGCGGCTGAGTCCGAATCGTAAGAAGGGTGCTGAGGAACGCGACCCGGTCGTTCAGGTCGTTTTCGGGATACTGCTTTTTAGCCTGCGACAGTACGGACGATGCCTTTGTAAAGTCTTGCTTTTTATAAAGTGTAAAAGCCGAGTCTACCAAGATGGCTACTTGCGCAGTTGCTACTGAAGTACGCCGCAGGTATTCTGGGTCGGCCACCAATCGGGCGTAGGACGACGAAGGGAAACGCTGCCGCAACTGCTGGGCATAGCCTTCCGCTTTGCCAGCCTCGTTGCGGTCCTTATAGAGCAAGTACAGAATGTATAGCGTTTCGGGCGTGTGCTGTCCGTCGGGGAAGCGGGCCAGCAGTTTTTCGTACGTTTCAGCAGCTGGTAGCGGCTCCCGTAGCTCTTGATTGTAGATGCCTCCTAAGTTGAACAGAGCCTCCTGAATCAGCTCCTGCGAAAGTTTCAGCGAGGGGCTGGTCAAAGGTAAATTCTGTCGGTACTGAGCTACCAAAGCATTGAGTTGCACTGCTGGGTCCTGGGGCGTTTGCTCCTGGGCACCTGCGCCGGTAGGGTTCACGCTTGTACTTGTATTGCCAGCAATGCTCACTGGCACGTTGCCGCCTTGCTGCGTGACAGGAGAGTTACTGATTTGGGTAACTATACGCCAGTTGTCTTGCAAGGGCCGGTCACCCCATTTGCGGATGAACTCGGTACGTGCCGAGCCCAGTGCGGTTGGATTGTCAAAGTACCACTTATCGCCCGTACTGGCCGCCAAGAAATCATCAGAGTTAATGCCGGTTTGTAAGTCGCGGGCATTATTGACACCTAGTTGTGTTTGGCGCCCACGCTGCTCTAAGCTTGCCTGTTGCGCAGCTAGCGCCTCATTTTTACTTCGCTGCTCATCAAGTTCCGCCTGGGCATATGCCGTCAATCGAGTGCGAAGAGTTGCCGTATCCAAGCGAGCGAGTGCCTGTAGACTATCCTGCGTTTCGATGACGGTCAACTGCCGAGCAAAATCCTTAAGAATAGCTGCTCGCTCAGAAATAGCCGCGTACTCTGGCAACTCTTGCGGTAGGTTTTGCACCGTGCTGTCATAATAGGCAGCAGCTAGGCGGTACTTCTGTAGGTTCTCGTAATAAATACGGCCGCTCAGCAAGTACGTATATGATTTCTGTGCTCGGTTAGTGGTCGTAGTACGTGCCGACCGTTGCAACAGGGCTAGGGCTTCTGGGTAGCGTTGCTGACGGTACTCCAGCCGCGCCATCTCATAGTATATCTTGTCGCGGTATTCTTTATTCTTGGTGTCCTTCAGCAGTTTGGCGAAGTACTTATCCAAGCGGGTCCGGTCTGTTTGGTTCAGGTCGGATACCTGGCCTAGCATTAGCTTGGCAAAGAAATCCAGCTCATAAGGTGGGTTCTTCTTAAGAATATGGTTTAGCTCGGCGTAGGCTTTCTTGTCCTGGCCCTGTGCTTGATAGAGTTGGGCCAAAATGTAGCGGGTGCGCGACTGTTCATTTTTTGGCGTAACCAGAGGTACCGCTTTTTCCAGTTGCTCAATGGCTTTGGCTTCCTCACCTACCCGCAGGAAGTATTCTGCCCGCGTCAGAAACAGTTCTCGTGCGTTTAGCGGAGTACCCTGTTCCTTGTCAAGCAAGTCGGAAACAGCCCCGGCGCTTTCCAGCTCTTTTGTAGCTAAGAACGTGCGCATCAGCCAAATCAGTGCCTCATGCCGGGCGTTGGGGTCTTTGCTCGTTGTGTTGACGTACTTAAAAGTCTTGGCAGCATCTTCGTATTCGGCCTTGTAGTAGCGCGCTTTGCCAACCAAGATGTAGGAATCATCAGTCCAGTCGGACCCCGGACGGTGCTGAATAGGCAAAGATGCTTTTTTGATGATGTCCTCCATATCAGCTGAAATCCGCTTGACAGTGGCATCATCTACCGTTGGAAACAAGGGTAGCACCCGATTATAGTCGTTTACACGGGCTGCGTAGAGCGTAACTTCTGTAGCACGCATCTTCTCGCGGGCCAGGAAATACGCATTATCACGGGCTACTACGTTATCGTAGGTGTGTCCTACCAAGGAGCCACGCTCCGCAGAGCAGCCCACTACTCCGGCTACGAGCAGCAGTGCAGCTGCAGGAGCAGATAGCAGACGAGATAAGGAGAGGATTGACTTCAAAACGGCAGGGCCTAAGGCTAGATAGTGGGTAGAAAACGCGGTTGCTCTCCCAATTCGTTCGGGTACCACTCTGTTTCAACGTAGCACTTCCGGTAAAATTACGGCTTTAATCTTCGCGAAGCGAGAAGGGTGATTTAGGAGTCCGCCCCGATACTTTCTGCCGTATGCCCTAACTTCCCCGAAGCGGCTGCGTAGTTTTGCGTCCCGTCTCTGTTCGTTTCCTATGGCTACTGATACGCTCCCCACCCTACGCCAGACCCCAACAACTCTGACCGGCTGCGTAGCTTCGCTCGCTACTCTGGTATCGGTATCCAAATGCTAGCCACCATTGGGCTAAGCACGTGGGCTGGTTATTGGCTAGATGGGCATTACCAGACCAAGACGCCGTGGTTCACGCTGGGGCTAATGCTGTTGGGGTTGTTTGCCGCTTTATACAATGTTATTCGTTCGGTCACGAAAGGACAGTAGCTAATAGAAGTGCCTCACCCCATCCCCACCGATTCTATACCATAGGCTGCCTGTGAAGAAATTTCTCCGTTCCTATTTACTTTTCTGCTTGCTTGTGGGCTTTGTGCTGTACGCATTATATAGTCAGTTCGGACCCCGCATCATTCACCCCTTCACCCTCTACACGTTCGCCTTCTTCACGGTCTTGACCTTCGTCACCTACCGGGTCACCGCGCGTATTGTGCAGGCCAACGCAGATAATTTCATGGTTGCCTACTTTGGGTCCATGATTATTCGGCTGCTTTTATCACTCGTATTAGTGCTGATATACCTTTTCCGGGGTGGTGGAAAGGAAGGTGATGCCCGGTGGGCGTTTCTGGGAAGCTTCTTCGTGTTGTATTTTCTCTTTGCTGGGTTTGAAGTCTGGAGCGTTCTGAGTAACTTGCGCCCGTTTTCAAAACCGGGGGAAAATGCAAAATGAAGATTTTGTGAAATCCACCCCAAATCCCTCTGAATGAAGCGCTTACTTTTAGCTCTCTTCTGTTTATTATCGTTCTCTGTCTACGCTAACGAGCCGACGGCTACGACTGCAGAAGCCACCGACAAGGAGGAGTTCAGCCCCGGTGAGATGATTCTACACCACATCGGTGATTCTCACGAGTGGCACTGGTTCTCTACCGACAACAGTCACTTCACCACGTACCTGCCGGTTATTGCGTTCCGTCCAGGCCAGGGGCTGTCCGTATTTTCGTCTCGCAACTTGGCCGAAGGCAAGGTGTACGACGGCTTTAAGCTGGAGCACGAGCATCTCGTGTCAGAAGACGGTAGCAAGGTATACGATTTTTCAATCACCAAAAATGTCGCTTCGCTGATGCTGAGTGCCATTCTGTTGGTGGCCGTGTTCACGGCAGTAGCCCGTGGCTATGCCAAGCGTGGAAGCGGTGCCCCTCGCGGTATTCAGTCTTTCTTCGAGCCAATCATCGTCTTTATCCGCGACGAAGTAGCTAAGAAGTCTATTGGCCCTAAGTATGAGCGCTACATGCCATACTTGCTCACCGTTTTCTTCTTCATCTGGTTCAACAACCTGATGGGATTACTGCCTGGTAGCGCTAACCTCACTGGCAACATTTCCGTGACGTTGACGCTGGCATTGCTGACACTGCTTATCACGCTGTTCAGCTCTAATAAGAACTACTGGCATCACATCTTCGCTACGCCAGGTGTGCCGAAGGCCCTGCTTCCAATTATGATTCCGGTTGAAGTTATCGGCATCATTGTGAAGCCCTTCTCTCTGATGGTTCGTTTGTTTGCCAACATTACGGCTGGCCACATTGTAACGCTGAGCTTCATTTCGCTCATCTTTATCTTCCGCAATTTGGGCGTAGCTCCAGTTTCTCTGGCGTTTGGTTTGTTTATCAACACTCTAGAGCTGATGGTGGCCATCCTTCAGGCCTATATCTTCACCCTGCTGACGGCCATGTATATTGGCGGCGCAGTGGAAGAGCACCACGATGCCGATTTCCAAATGGGCGGTGGCGACGGTGCCGAGCCAGCACACGCGCACGGTCACTAAGTTTTCTCACCCCCTGATTTTTTTGTTTTTCACTCCCCACAAACTTCTTTTTTATGCTTCTTTCTCTGTTGTTGCAGGCCATTACTAATTCTGCTGGTCTGGCCGTATTCGGTGCTGCTATTGGTGCTGGTCTGGTTGCTCTAGGTGCCGGTCTGGGCATTGGTCGTATCGGTGGTCAGGCTATGGAGGCCATTGGTCGTCAGCCGGAGGCTTCGGGCAAAATCCAAACCGCTATGCTGATTGTGGCCGCTCTGATCGAAGGTCTGGCCCTGTTCGCAGTAGTAGTCTGCCTGCTGATTTCCTTCAATCTCTAGGGATAGAGGTAGTACATAAGCAGCCCGCTGCGCGCGTCGCCTCAGCGCACGGCGTAGCGGGCTGTCTTGGCTTTTCTGGTTCCAAGCTGTCGGGTATACACAGGCGGAACTTCCGCTTACTGCCCAGCCGTTACGGGGGCCTATTCCTCACTACCTACTTGTTTCTACAATGGGAATTGTAACGCCCGAATTTGGTCTGATATTCTGGCAATTGGTGATTTTCGGCATTGTGTTGCTCTTGCTGCGCACGTTTGCCTGGAAACCAATTCTCAGCTCGCTGAAAGAGCGGGAAAGCTCCATTGAAGGTGCGCTGCGCATGGCCGATCAGGCCAAGCTAGAAATGCAGCAGCTGAAAGCAGGTAACGAAAAGTTGCTGGCTGAAGCTCGCATGGAGCGCGACCGGATTCTTAAAGAAGCTTCTGATGTTTCTAACCAGCTCATTGAGCAGGCCAAGAACAAAGCTATCGAAGAAGGCAACCGCCTGACGCTGCAAGCTCGTGAAGCTATTCAGAACGAGAAAAATGCCGCTCTGGCCGAGGTGAAAAACACCGCCGCCAAGCTCTCCATCGATATTGCTGAGCGCATCTTGCGTCGTCAATTAACTGATGAGCCTGCTCAACAGCAACTCGTGGACTCGTACCTGAAGGAAGTAAAATTGAATTAGTAGTGAGTATCGGTACTGAGCAGTAGGCTGCGGCCGAACCGAGCACACTGTCTCCTTACTTACTACCAACTACTCAATACTAAAATCAATGTCTGAACTACGAGTTGCTGCCCGCTACGCCAAGTCCTTACTGGATTTGGCAGAGGAGCGTGGGACGCTGGAGCAAGTGAAGGAGGATATGGACCTATTCAACAAAACGTTGGATGAGAACCGTGACCTACGCTTGTTGCTGCGTAATCCCATCGTGAAGCACGACAAGAAGCTGGCTATTTTGCGCGCCGTGTTTGGGGGCAAGGTAACGGACCTCACCGAGAAGTTCTTTACTATCATTACCCAAAAGAACCGCGAAAGCGCGCTTGAATTCATCGGTTCAGAATTTCTGGACCAGTATAACCGCCTACGCGGCGTGCAATCAGCCGAAGTAACTACGGCGGTGCCGCTTAATGCCGTAACTCGCCTGCAGGTGGTGCAACTGGTGCGCCAGCAAACCGGCCAGCAGCAAGTTACGCTGTCCGAGAAAGTAGATCCTTCGCTGATTGGTGGCTTCGTGCTGCGCGTCGGCGACCGACTTATCGACGACTCGGTTAGCTTCCGGTTGCGCAAGCTGCGCACCGAATTCTCGAAGAACCCCTACCAATCTCAACTATAAGCATCATGGCAGAAGTACGTCCGGATGAAGTATCCGCCATTCTGCGGGAGCAGTTGTCCAACTTCAAAACCGAAGCCGAACTCGAAGAGGTTGGTACGGTACTGCAAGTGGGCGACGGTGTAGCCCGTATTTACGGTCTGAGCCAAGCTCAGTCGGGGGAATTGCTCGAATTTGAAAATGGGCTGCAAGCCCTTGTTCTTAACCTGGAAGAAGATAACGTTGGAGCAGTACTGCTCGGCGACGCTAGCGACATTCGGGAGGGGGCTACGGTACGTCGTACCAACAAAATTGCTTCTATTAAAGTAGGAGAGGGCATTGTGGGTCGCGTAGTAAACACGCTAGGCTTGCCCATCGATGGCCGTGGTCCAATCACTGGCGACACCTACGATATGCCTCTGGAGCGTAAAGCTCCTGGTGTTATCTACCGTCAGCCAGTAAACGAGCCCATGCAAACGGGTATCAAGGCTATCGACGCATGATTCCAATCGGCCGTGGACAGCGTGAACTCATCATTGGCGACCGTCAGACGGGTAAGTCTACGGTAGCTATTGACACCATCCTGAACCAGCGTGAATTTTACGACCGCGGTGAGCCAGTATTTTGCATCTATGTTGCGGTAGGCCAGAAGGCTTCTACTGTAGCGCAGGTAGTAAACTCCTTGCAGCGTGGTGGTGCCATGGATTATACCGTAGTGGTGTCGGCTTCGGCCTCTGATCCGGCTCCTCTGCAGTTCTACGCTCCTTTCACTGGTGCTGCCATCGGCGAGTTCTTCCGTGACACCGGCCGCCCAGCGCTGGTAGTATACGACGACTTATCGAAGCAAGCAGTGGCTTACCGTGAGGTGTCGCTGTTGCTGCGTCGTCCTCCCGGACGTGAGGCTTATCCTGGTGACGTGTTCTACTTGCACAGCCGCTTGCTAGAGCGTGCCGCCAAGATCAATGCTTCCGACGCCATTGCGCGTGACATGAACGACCTACCCGAAAGCATCAAGCACCTGGTGAAAGGTGGTGGGTCGCTGACGGCTCTGCCGCTCATCGAGACGCAAGCAGGTGACGTATCGGCGTACATTCCGACGAACGTAATTTCCATTACGGACGGTCAGATCTTCCTGGAGACCAACTTGTTTAACTCCGGTATTCGTCCGGCTATCAACGTAGGTATCTCGGTATCGCGTGTGGGTGGTAACGCCCAGATCAAGTCGATGAAGAAGGTAGCAGGTACGCTAAAGCTCGACCAAGCTCAGTTCCGCGAACTAGAAGCCTTTGCCAAGTTCGGTTCTGACCTGGACGCCTCAACCAAGCTCACAATTGAGCGTGGCCGTCGTAACCTCGAAATCCTGAAGCAGCCTCAGTTTTCGCCCCAAAAGGTAGAAGATCAGGTAGCTGTAATCTACGCTGCTACCAACGGTTTGCTCGACCAAGTGCCTGTAAACCGGGTGCGTGAGTTCGAGAAAGAGTTCGTGCAGGTGATGAACACCCGCCACCCTGAGGAGCTGAAAGCTCTGAAAGCTGGTAAGCTGGATGATACCATTACCGGTGCTATCCGCCAGGTCGCTAAAGATCTATCGGCAGCATACGCCAATAAGTAATCAGTAGCCTATTACGAGCGGACGGGGCACTGCTTTGTTAATCGCAAAGTGGTACACTGTCCGCTCGTGATGGGTACCTGACAACCCCTACCATATGGCTAGCTTAAAAGAAGTCCGCAGCCGCATTACGTCGGTACAGAGCACGCAGCAGATCACCAAAGCCATGAAAATGGTGGCGGCAGCAAAGCTGCGGCGCGCTCAGGATAACATCCTGCGTCTGCGTCCCTACGCCCAGCGGCTCAACAGCATTCTGGGCAACCTGACGGCCCTGGCCGGTAATGACATGGTGAGCGAATACGGTGTACAGCGTGATGTAAACCGCGTACTCATTATTGCAATTACCTCGGACCGCGGCTTGGCGGGTGCTTTCAACAGCAACATCTTCAAGGGCGTTAACGCGGCAATTCAGGAGCGGTACGCTGCCCAGGCTGCTGCTGGCAACGTAACGGTGTTAGCCATCGGCCGTAAGGCACACGAGTACTTCGGCAAGCGGGTGCCTTTATTGGGCAACTACTCACACGTATTTGGTAAGTTGTCTTTCGATACCGTACGCGAGGCGGCAGAAGCGGCTATGGACGGCTTCCGCGCTGGTCAGTACGATGAGGTAGTGATGGTGTACAACGAGTTCCGTAACGTGGCAACCCAGATTGTGCGCACGGAGCAGTTGTTGCCACTAGTACCAGCTGAACTGCCTGCTGGTGCCTCGGCAACCAGCAATGTGGACTACATCTTTGAGCCCTCGAAGGAGCAAATCGTGCAGACGCTGATTCCGCAGTCGTTGAAGGTGCAGCTGTACAAGGCTGTATTGGAAAGCAATGCTTCGGAACACGGCGCCCGTATGACGGCTATGGACAAAGCCACTGAAAACGCTGGTGAGCTGCTGAAAGCCCTCAAACTAACGTATAACCGGACGCGCCAGGCGGCCATTACTACCGAGATTCTCGAAATCGTGGGTGGTGCGGAAGCCTTGGCTTCGAGCCGGTAAGAACACCCCTACATAAGAAAAGGCCCCGCTCTTCCAGAAGAGCGGGGCCTTTTCTTATGTGGTACCTCCTACAGTTTCATATAGTTACGCTGGGCTAATTCCTTATTTGGCTTAGGTGTGGCGGGATTCTGCTCTAGTAGCTCCAATACCTGCGCTGGGGTAATTTCGGTGAAGTCTTTCATCACATGAAGGGGCGCTTGAAATTTTTCGGCCTTGATGGAAGTAGTAAGCGCCACACAGCGCATACCTGCTTTGTAGGCTGCTTGCTCCCCCATAATTGCGTCTTCAAACACTAAGCATCTTTCTGGAGGAATTCCTAGCTTCTCGCAGGTTCTGGAGTAGGTATCAGCGTGGGGTTTGCCTTTGTCTACATCATCTGTGCCTACTATCACATCGAAATAGCGCCGCAAGTCGAGATGGTCGATGACGTAGCTGATAGTATCGGATGCTGAACCCGTGCCGAGGCCTAGCTTGAACCCGGCGGACCGAGCCGCTTGAAGAAATTGCGTGAGGCCAGCTACCTCCTTGCGCTTGTCCCAGTACAAAACTCGGTAGAGAAACTCGCGCTGAGCCGCGTACTCCTTGAGCTGCTTTTCGGGGACGGAATGAGTGAATATTGTTTTTAGAATGTTGGTAGCGGGCATACCGTTAAGCCGTTCCAAAAGCCGACGAGCATTAGTTGTCAGGCCAAGGTCGCGGAAGAGCAGCTGAAAAGCGCGAGCCTGAATAGCCGTATTATTTATGATGGTGCCGTCCATGTCAAAGATGAGGGCATATGGTAAGGAGTTGCTAGTCATGTGAGGGGGAGGTAAAGCGCTTGGTGTATTGCAGGTGAAAGGCAGTCTTTAGCCATCACGGGCATAAGAGCCGCAAACGGCGCATCGTTTAATCTGCTTACGCTCACCTATCCATTTAGGCTGCGGACGAGTTGGGTACGAATGCGTGGTGCGGGCTATCTTTGCCCCTGTCCGTGCTGGTCGGGAACCGTACCCCGATTCTCAATTTCCTTTCCTTTGAAAAAAAGCCTGAGCCTGTTGCTGGCCGCTACCGTGGCCCTGCCTGTCTTTGCCCAAAAAGCATCCAAATCCCTTGAGCGCCCGAAGCTGGTAGTCGGCATCGTAGTGGATCAAATGCGCTATGACTATCTCTACCGCTACTGGAGTAAGTACGGGAAAGGTGGTTTCCGTCGCCTAGTAGGAGAAGGATTTAGCTACGAAAATGCCCATTACAACTACGTGCCTACTTACACGGGCCCCGGGCACGCCAGCATCTATACTGGTACTACTCCCGCAGTTCATGGTATCATTGGCAATAATTGGCTAGTGCGTGAGGAAGGCAAGGGCACGTATGTAACCGAGGATAAATCGGTGCAACCAGTAGGGGGCTCCGTGGCTGCGGGGCAGCAGTCACCGCGCCACATGCTCACCAGCACCATCACCGATGAGTTGCGTCTGGCTACTAACTTCCAGAGCAAGGTAATTGGCGTGTGCATCAAAGACCGCGGCTCTATTTTGCCCGCGGGTCATTCGGCCAATGGAGCGTACTGGTACGATGGTACCAATGGAGCCTTTATTACCAGTACTTTCTACGCTCAGCAGCTACCGGAGTGGGCCGTGAAGTTTAATGCGGAGAATCGGGCGGCGAAATACCTCGATCAGCCCTGGAATACCCTGCTACCCATTGGGCAATACACAGAAAGCTCGCCGGATGATGTAGCCTGGGAAGGTGCCTTCAAAGGTGAAGCAAAGCCCGTGTTTCCGCACGACTTGCCTACGCTGAGCGCCGCGCCTACCAATCCTATCAAACAAAACTTGCAAACGGAGGGTGAAAAGCCACCGATTGCTTCGCCGCGCAATCTGGACCTTATTCGTTCTACCCCGTTTGGCAATAGCCTAACACTGGACTTTGCGCTGGAAGCCATGCGCGCCGAGCAGATGGGACAGCGGGGCCAAACGGACTTCTTGGCCCTGAGCTTCTCGAGCACGGATTACGTGGGGCACCAGTTCGGGCCGAACTCAATTGAGGCTGAGGACACCTACCTACGCCTCGACCGTGACCTGGAGCGCTTGTTTGACTACCTCGATAAGACGGTAGGCCGCAAGCAGACGCTGGTGTTTCTGACGGCCGACCATGGTGCGGCGCACTCCCCCAATTTTCTGATTGACAAACGGATTCCGGCCGGCTCTGTAGGTCCTGGCTTGATGCGCGACTCCCTACAGCATATGCTAGCAAGCCGTCATGGAGCAGGCAAGTGGGTACTGAGCTACGAAAACCAGCAAGTCTACCTTAACCGCTCTCTAATAGCTGAGAAAAAGCTAGACCTCTACCAAATGCAACGCGAAGTAGCAGAGTTGATGCTGCGCTTTGCGGGCGTAACCCGCGCCCTTGCAGCCGAGGATGTGCAGAAGTCGCATTGGGAAAGCGGAATGCTGATGTACCTAGAAAACGGTTACTTCCCCAAGCGCAGCGGCGACGTGCTGGTCGTGCTGGAACCGGGTTGGCTTGAGTCCTACCAGTACCCAATCAACAAGGGCACTACCCACGGCTCGTCGGGCAACTACGATACCCACGTGCCGGTAGTATTCTGGGGATGGCACGTAAAGCACGGCGAGTCGTCGGCTCCGGCTAAAATCACCGATATTGCGCCCACGCTGGCGCGCTGGCTACACATTCAGGAACCTGATGGCTGCACGGGCGAGCCTTTGCCGCAAGTATTAGGCTGGTAAGTGCACCAGAGAGCAACTTTTTTGCTATGTTCCGTAAGTCAAGCGCACACTGTAGAACTGGTTTTCATTCACCTTCATTTTCCAAGCTGTTTCCTTACCCAAACAGCTAACCGAGTAACCAAATGGCTCATTTTAACCCCTGGCACGACGTAGAGCGTGGCGAAGACGCTCCCAAGATTGTAAACGGTATCATTGAGATTCCGAAAGGCTCGAAAGGCAAGTATGAGCTGGACAAAGAAAGTGGCCTGCTGAAGCTGGACCGCGTACTATTCTCCGCTGTACACTACCCTGCAGCTTACGGTTTTATTCCCCAGACGTATTGCGACGACAAAGATCCCCTGGATATCCTGGTGCTATGCTCCGTTGACATTGTGCCAATGTGCTTGGTAGACGCCAAAGTAATTGGGGTGATGCAGATGATTGACCAGAACGAGGAAGACGACAAAATCATTGCAGTGGCCGCCAACGACGTATCGGTAAACCACTACAACGATATTTCTGAGTTGCCCCCGCATACCCTGCTCGAAATGCAGCGCTTCTTCGAGGATTACAAAGCCTTGGAGCACAAGCAAGTAACTGTAGAGCGCTTTATGGGTCGTGAGGATGCGTACCGCATTATTGAGGAAAGCATCAAGCTGTACAACGAAACTTTCCCCAAGGGTAGCACTCAGGATAAAGCAAATGTGCAGGAAGCACTAAGCTAATACTGTAGTTACCCTGTAACTACCTGCTGAACAGCCTCCCCCGAGTTCCGGCTCGGAGGAGGCTGTTTCGTTTGCACAGGAGTAGAGCTGAAGTGTAGCAGCCATTAGCGGGGCGGCTTCGTATGGCGGCTTATGCCCAAACATCCGTCTTCATCTCCCATTCTGCGTTTTCTGTATGAAAACAGCCTCCTACTAATTGGAGGTTTGCTAGTGTTAGCTACCCTGATCGGTCAGTTCTTTACCGGCTGGCACGACAATAATAGCGACCTGCAGGAAATGGGTCTCCCCCAGCTCAGCCTCGGGCAATACGCTTCGTCGGGGCACTTTCTGGAAGCTACCTTCGAGAACTGGGAAAGCGAGTTTCTGCAAATGGGTCTTTACGTAGTGCTTACCATCTGGCTGCGACAGCGCGGTTCGTCTGAGTCGAAGAAGCTGTACGAAGAAGAGGAAGTAGACAAAGAACCCGACCCTGACAAATCTGACGCGCCCAGACCCGTAAAGCGTGGGGGGTGGCAGTTGGCGCTGTATCGTCGTTCCCTGAGTATAGCGTTCTTCATCCTGTTTTTTGGGGCGTTCTGGCTACACGCGAAGGGAGGGGCCGAAGTATACAGCATTGAGCAGCAGCACGAGGGCAAGCCCGCCATAACCACCGTGGAATATATGAGTACTTCGCGGTTCTGGTTTGAGTCGTTTCAGAACTGGCAAAGCGAGTTTCTCTCCATTGTGTCCTTGGTCGGCCTTTCCATTTTCCTGCGCCAGCATGGGTCTCCCGAATCGAAGCCCGTAGACGCTTCCAACGGCGAAACCGGCAAATAGTAAGGGGAGCCTATCTTCGCAGTTCTGGGCGGCGCTGCGCAACTCAGCAAGGGTAGCGTCATGCGTTTTTTTAGTTCACCGATGGTTATTCTAGGCCAGTCTCATGTCAGGGGTTTTCTGCAGCGGGGGCTTGATGCTGTGCTATACAGCAGCGCGTGGCTGGCGCTGGCGGCCTTAGGACTTACGTGGTCTACATTCCTGTTTTGGCAGGTGCACATTCCTGGTCATCTGGGTACGATGATTTTCACGGCTACCCTGTTCCTGTATAACCTCGACAGTGTATTGCCTTACAAGCATCACCAGCCGGTGGTACCATCGGGTCGGAAGAGCTGGATGCGGGCGCATCGGCAAGAACTGCTAGTACTAGCTCTGGGGGCTTTTGTAGTGGCCGCGGCGCTTTTCTTTCAGGCGGGCTGGCAAACCCTAATCGGCTTCATTAGCCATTTAGCCGCCATTTCAGTTCTCTACTCCCTACCAGTGCTGAAAGTGCATGGCCGTTGGCGGGCCCTGCGCGATTTTCCGCTGCTGAAGGTATTTCTAATTGCCTACGTTTGGGCCGCTGTTACGGTCTGGATTCCGGCCTTATACCTGCACCGCGCATTGCTTCGCCCGTCGTCCTGATTCTGTTTGCCCGGCGCTTCCTCTTTATTCTTGCGCTGGCCTTCGTGTTCGACATCCGTGACTATTCAAAGGACCTGCTGACTGGCACGCGCACTTTTCCGGGCGTGTTTGGTATGCGCGCTACTAAGCTGACGGCCTTGGCCGCTTTGGTTGGAGCCGCTCTATTGTTACCACCCGGCCTGAGCCCCTTGTGCCAAGCCGTGCTGCTGTTGCCTTTTGCCCTGGCTGGCGGCGTGATCTGGTGGGCTGAAGAAAGCCGCTCAGACTACTACTTTGCCTTGCTAGCCGACGGGGTAATGCTGGTGCAGTTTGTGGTGGTGTGGTTTGTAAGCTGGCTTGGCTGCTAATAACGTAAGCACTACAGTCCTAGAACCGGGGTAGTAAGCTCGTGGAGTACCGGCCCAATAAAGCACACTATATCGCCAGCAACGAGACCAGCCTGGCCGGTTTCTAAAGCGGCTAAGTCGCCGGCCCGGCCGTGGGCATACAGGCCTAGCAAAGCAGCATCGAGAGCAGAAAGACGTTTGTCGGCCCGCAAAGCCAGAAGCAAGCCGGTAAGTACGTCGCCGCTGCCGCCAGTAGCCATGCCGGGGTTGCCAGTACTGTTGAAGTACAATACCCCTTCGGGGGTAGCCAACGCGGTATAAGCCCCTTTCAGCACGCAGTAACAACGGCGCTGCTGCGCAAACCCCCGGAGCTGCTCTAGTCGGTGGTAGTCGTCGCGGGCGGGTTCGCCTATAAGGCGCTCAAACTCCTTCGGGTGTGGCGTAAGTAAGGAGTCAGGTGGGAGCAGGTCAAGGATGTCGCGGTGAGTGCCTAGCAGGTTCAGGGCATCGGCATCTAGTACCAGCGGGACGGTAGCTTCCTGTAGCAACTGGCGCAGTACCTTGCATGAAACATCATCTTGCCCTAAGCCCGGACCTATTCCTACGGCCGCATATGGTTTCAAGTCGGGCAACTCCGTAATGTGGTCCTGGGCAGGATCAACGAGCGTCATAGCTTCCGGCGCTGATGTCTGTAGAATGTCGTAGCCTACGGCCGGTACGCGGGTGGTCAGCAACCCTACTCCTGCATGTAGGCACGCCCGTGAGGCCAAGACGGCAGCACCAATCTTGCCTTTGCTACCAGCCAGCAGCAACGCGTGCCCAAACGTGCCCTTATGGCTGAATTTGCCCCTATACGGTAGCCTTCCGCGGAGAAATGCTGCCTCCACAAAGTAGTTATCCACAGGTAAACTGTGGATAAACTTCTTGTCTAAGCTAATGGGTAGGAGATGCCATTCCCCAACCCATTGGGCGTTTTGCGGGAGTAAGAATGCGAGCTTGGGTAGCTCGAAGCTAACCGTAAAACGAGCCGCTACTACGGGGCTGTCAGCGGGTTGAGGCGCATCAGCAAACAGGCCCGATGGTATGTCTACCGCTACTACTGGTAAGTGAGCTTGGTTGATATAGTGCACCAGGGTTGCGGCATCGTCGGTAAGGACCCGCGTAAGTCCCGTGCCAAACAAGGCATCAACTAGTACAGTGCCAGCAGGCAGTGGCGGAAGGCGTTGTACGTCCAGCTCCGCGCACGGCACGTCGGTGGGTAAGCGCTGCCGGTTGGCTGTAAAGTCAGAGGAATAGGCATTGGCGGGTAGTAGCCACACGTGCACTGCATGACCCGCATGATGCAGATGACGAGCTATTACCAAACCGTCGCCGCCATTGTTGCCTGGGCCGCAGAAAATATGCACTGCTTGCCGCGCTAGCCGATCTAGGAGCCATTCGCTGAGGGCCATGGCCGCACGCTCCATCAAGTCAGTGGAGGTGATGCGTTCGGCTTGGATAGTAGCCTGGTCGGCGGCGCGGGTTTGGGCAGCAGTTAGTATATGCATAGGATTTCTATACTCGAAACCGGCCGTACCGGATACGTTGGCTACCTGGTTTTGTAAGCGGGGGTGTGCTAGTCCTATCGGCCCCTAGGCTACAGGGCAGCTTTACTGAAAACTTCCGGCTAGTCCAGTGCGTTGCATAGCTATCTGATCTGTATAAACCCTCGACAACCATATGCAAACTTGGAATGACGTCATCCGGCTAGCCAACCACGGCGGTCCAGCCCCCGATAAGCGAGTAGAAAAGACCAACGCCGAGTGGCGCGCTCAGCTCACGCCCGAGCAGTACCACGTAACGCGTGAACACGGCACGGAGCGGGCCTTTACGGGCGAATACTGCGAAGCCCACGAAGCAGGTCTATATGCCTGCATCTGCTGCGGCACGCCCTTATATGACTCCCGCACGAAGTTCGAATCGGGTACGGGCTGGCCGAGCTTCACGCAGCCAGTAAAGGAAAACGCGTTGAAATACAAGAAAGACACTAGCTATGGCATGGTGCGCGTGGAAGTGCTCTGCAACACCTGCGACGCCCACCAGGGCCACGTATTCCCCGATGGTCCTCCGCCCTCCGGCTTGCGCCTGTGCATCAACTCTGCCTCTGTGAAGCTGGTGAGCGAAACCGAAAAAGTGGCTTAACACTTCGCTAGCGCAAACATGCTACACCAGCCCCGTTGCTACAGGCAGCGGGGCTGTTTTCTTGATGAAGGTGCCCGCAGTACGATGCCGCGCCTAGTTCTAACCTCGGGTTCAGTAAAACTTCAGACGGTGGCACGGCCTGGGAAAACGGGTGTACGCTTGCGGGTTTGGTGGTGTGGGGCTTGTACTTGGTCGAAATATATTTCAGCAGTGGGCGGCACATGGGTACTTGGCGGCAGACTTTCACCTGACCAACACCGCTAAGCCATGACTGCCTCCCTACCTTTCCTCCCGTACCGTCCGGCCGTTGCTGCTTCCGGGTGCTTCCGCTGCCTTGTGGTGCTGCTGGCGTTGCTGCTACTTGGCCTTGAGGCCTCCGCTCAAACTATTAATACCGATGCAGTGACGCGCTATTGGGAGCTTACGGATGCCTTGCGCCAGAACCAGCCCATCACCGATCAGGCCTGGGATGAGTTTATTACGATGCCCGGCAACACCACCTACATCCGCAATACATTCCTGCCCGATCCTAAGTCCAAAAGCTCCTTGCAGTACTACCGTCAAGCCCTGGAAGTGGTGTACATGCCTAAGCACGATTCGGTGCGGCGGGCCAAGCTTCAAGCCAAGGAACAGCCCTACGTGTTGATAGAAGATTACAAACAGCGGGAAGCCGACTACCGGCAGTACATCCAGCAAACCGTACAAAGCCCCGACTACCTGCCCCTGATGTACCGACTGGCCTACGAGTACCTACCGGCCGCCACCCACACGAAAGTGCCCGACCTGAAAATGTACTACACGGCCATCGGCAACGGAGCTACCTCTCAGAAAGAAGGCATCTTTTTCAGCTTAAAAGTGGTGGTAGACGATGATAAGGCCAAACCGGGTATCATCGAAGCCCACGAAATGCACCATCAGTTGATACCTATCAAGCAATTCGGAACCATAGCTGCGGAGGATAAAGGGCTGATGTGGGCGCTACGTGGTATTCGGGCCGAGGGCATTGCCGATTTGATCGATAAAAAGGCGCTATACCAAGTTCCGGGCGACCCGCACCGGGTGAAGGCGCAGTTTTTGGACCCCGCCCCCCGGGCTATTCTCCGCCTAGACTCGGTGCTGCAAGTAGTAGCTGGCGGCGCCACTACGGGCAAATCGGCTAGCTTCTACCAGCAAATCCTGGGCTTCTCGGGTCACGTACCGGGCTGCTACATGGCTCGTATTATCGAAGCGCAGGGGCACCGGAACGCCCTGGTTGCTGAGGCTGATAATCCTTTTGCATTTGTGCGACTTTATCAGAAGGCTGCCAAGAAATCAGCGGCGCGGCCCCCTTTATTCTCGAAAGCTACCATGATTTACTTGGCTACGCTAGAGAAACGCTACTTGGCTCAGGTCCCGAAGGCGGGATAATAGTTCGATTAAATACCCAAATGCTAGTGCCATAGGTTGAGGCGCTGCCTTGTGTGGAACTGCACAATTAGACGAAGAAAAATCACTCCAACGGAGTGCTACTCCGTGGACGGTAGTTCCCTAAGCCAGAAAGGTTATTCGGGTAAGGTAATATGAGCAAAGACGAGCTTTCTGCTGGTGGTAGGTTGCATATAAATGCCGATTTTCGCACCCCTCTTAGCTCCGGTGTGTTGCCGGTAAAAGCTGCCCTATTTCCCACTCCCTAGTTCTACCCACCCATGTCCTTGCTCTTCACCGATTTTGCTTCCTGGCAGGCCCACTGTGCTAGCACTGGCGAGCCGCTATACCAGCCCGTTCTCGACTACGAGATTGAGCAGAAAGGCCGCACCGAGGAAATCATCTGGAGTGGTTTGCAGCGGGCTTACGATGTGATGCGCGACGCGGTGAAAACGGGTCTTACTCAGAATATGAAGTCGCGCTCAGGCATGGTAAACAACGGCGCCAAGAAAATAGCTGCTTCGCCTATCACGGTACTGGCGCCCGAGTTCAAGCAGCTTATTTCGCGGGCGTTAGGAGCCAAAGAGGTAAATTCCTGCATGGGTAGGGTAGTGGCAGCGCCTACGGCTGGGGCTTCGGGTATTCTGCCTGGGGTACTAGTTACCCTCCAAGATTTGCACCAGCTCCCGGATAGGAAGATTCTGGAAGGCTTACTGGTGGCTGCGGGCATTGCCCTGATTATTGAGCAGAATGCCTCCTTGGCTGGTGCCGTGGGAGGCTGCCAGGCCGAAACCGGCTCGGCGGCAGCCATGGGGAGCGGGGCCATTGTGTATTGCCTGGGAGGGTCGGTGGAAGAGATATTCGCTGCCGTGGCCATCACCATTCAGTGCATGCTGGGCCTGATTTGCGACCCAGTAGCGGGCCTAGTAGAAGTGCCCTGCGTGGTGCGCAACGCCTCGGCAGCAGCCATTGCCTTCAGCTCGGCCCAGATTGCCATTGCCGGCGTAGACCCCGTAATTCCGGTAGATCAGTGCGTGGCGGCGCTTGGGAGGTAGGTCAGAGCATGGAAACCCGGTACAAGGAAACTGCCCTCGGTGGCTTAGCCAACACAACCCGCGGCCGGGAAATCGAGAAGATGGTGCTTGTGCAAGATGTCAACATCCTGCCGGATGAGGACATACACTAAGCTAGCGGCACCATACGAGATTCAGATAGGCTTGATTTCGGGAGCCATCGTGAGTTTTGCCAGGTAGGTAATGGCTCCGGCGTAGCGGCTGCGCAAGTCGCGGTACTGTTTCCAAGCGGCCTCCTCATCGGGCTGGAGCGGAATCTTGGCTTCCTGCATTTCCTGGTACGCATTGTGGAAGTCTTGGCGGCCGGGCTCCTGCATGGGGTCGCGGTCATCAAACGGTTCAGGGGCACTAACGTCTGCTTCGTACTTGAAGAATCGTGACACCCGGTTAATGGCAACGCAGCCGGCTTTGAAGCACAGCTCCATGTGCGGGTTGCGGGGTAGGTCTGCGGTACTAATGATGAGCGCTGCCGCATCCAGAATAATGTCTACCGTAGTCACCCACGACCGACCGGGCTGGGGAGAGCGGAAAAACGACAAGATGGGCAAGGACGTGTGGGTTTCCTCAATTTCCACAAACCACTCCTCCCAGGTAGCCCATTGCTCCTCGTTGTCCTGTAGAGCACCCGTGAGGTTGAACCAGCACAGCAGCTCTACTGCGGAAGCTTTGGCCCCCGCCCGTAGCTCTAGCCGGGCCACTACTAGCTCGCGCCGAGAAAAGGCCTGGTACATGGTAGGCAGGTAGGAGATGAGCAAGGTCATCAGGAGCAGCCCCAAGGTAGCCTCCGAGTACGAAGCCACCGTTGGTAGCACGTGCGTGCTAGGCTCTTCTGAACCCAGCGTGAGCAATGAGCTATTGCTGATGCGGTAGCATCGTTCCAGGTCGCCCTCACCCAAAGACCAGAAGATGATGGTATACCCGAAGCTGACCACGCCTAGCCACGCAATGGTAGGGCTACCAAGCCTACCGGCGCATATAGAGCCATTACTCTATCGCGTTGCCCATAGGTTCTGCCCAGGCTGGCAATCAAGGTAAAGATGCGCCGTAAGCCAGTAAATACCCAGTTGTTGATGAGCACTGACTCATTGCGGGGCAACACGAATGAGCGGATAGCCGCCAGCACGGTGCTGGCTACTAGAAAGGCACCGGCTAGGCCAGTTAGTGCTTTAAGCGCGATAGTAAACATGCACAGAGGACAGTGGTGCGACTAGGGCGCCGCCAGCCTTGTACTCTGTTGGCCCTTTGGAAGTTAAGGCGCGGCCTTACAGGTAGCAGATTTCTCGGGCTAACCTGGTAGCAATCAAGTTATTTCCTTTCTTTCCACAGCTGGCGGAAGGTCTTGGGCGCCACCTGTACGGCGTCGCGGCGCTTGCTCCAGCCTACTTGCCCAAGCAGGCGGCTGAGTACCCAATTCTTGGCAGTGGCGGGCGCCAAATCCCACACCCAGCGGTGCTTCATGCCATGCAGCCACAGCGTAATGGCGCGGCGCTCTTCCTTCTCGGTAAGGCCCTCTGCTACACTTTGCTGGCGGTTTTTGAGTAGGATGTTGTGGATGGGAATCTTCACTGGGCATACCGACGTGCAGGCCCCACACAAACTGCTGGCGTAGCTCAGGTGTTTGTTTTCGGCCATGCCATTCAAGTGAGGCGTAATTACCGAGCCAATGGGACCCGAATACGTAGCCTCGTAGGTGTGGCCCCCAATGTTCTTATACACCGGGCACACGTTCAGGCAGGCCCCGCACCGAATGCAGTTAAGGGCTTCCCGCTTGTCGGGCTGGGCGAGCAGGTTGGTGCGCCCATTGTCAAGCAGAATCACAATCATCTCCTCCGGGCCGTCCTTTTCCAGCGGCTGGCGGGGCCCCGTATAAATCGTGTTATATACCGTCACTTGCTGCCCCGTGCCGCTGGTGCTGAGTAGGGGCCAGAACAAGTCTAGGTCGCGGAGGCGCGGAATAACCTTTTCAATGCCTACAATGGCAATGTGCGTTTGGGGGAAGGTAGCCGAGAGGCGGGCGTTGCCCTCATTCTCTGTCACGGCAATGGCACCAGTATCGGCAATGATAAAATTGCCACCCGTAATGCCTACTTCAGCAGCAGTGTACTTACTGCGCAGCAAGTGGCGGGCCGTTAGTACCAACTGCTGGGCGTCGTCCGTGTACTCAATGCCGAGGTGCTTGACAAAAATATCGGCAATGTCAAGCTTGCTCAGGTGCATGGCCGGCGTCACAATATGGTAGGGGCGCTCGCCATTTAGTTGCACAATAAACTCGCCCAGGTCTGTTTCTACCGACTCGATACCTCGCTTGCCCAAGTACTTGTTCAGGTGAATCTCCTCGGTAGTCATGCTCTTGGCTTTCACTACCGTGCGGGCCTTGCGACGCTCCATAATCTTGCCTACCTCATACAAGGCCTCCTCGGCGTTCTGAGCCCAAACTACCTTGCCGCCCCGGGCCGTGAAGTTCTGCTCAAATTGCAGCAAGTACTGGTCAAGGTTATTGATAACCTGCGTTTTGAGGTAGGACGCCCGGGACCGGGCTAACTCATGGTCTTCGTAGAAACCCAGGCCCGTTTGCACGGCCGTGTTGTACTTACCAATGTTGAAACGGATTTTACGGCGGTGCTCCAAGTCGAAGGCCTTGCGGTCGGCATCGGTCAGGAATTGGGCAGCTTTGGTAGGGGCGGTGGTCGGCTTCGGCGAGTTCATGGCGGGCAACAGGGTAGACCAGAGTTGTATACAAATATAAAACCCGCCGGACCAGATCGGGTTCGGCGGGTTCTAGAGAACGAGAAAGCCAGAAGAAAATTCTTACTTCTTGTTCGAGTCAACTACAATACGCTTGTCGCGGTTGGCTAGGTCCCAGGCGGTGTAGAACACTAGGCGGGCCCGCTTTTCCATCTTCGGAAACTCAATCTTGTCTACTTCATCTCCGGGGCCGTGGTAGTCATCGTGCACTCCATTAAAGAAGAAGGCCACCGGAATGCTGTGCTTGGCGAAGTTGTAGTGGTCGGAGCGGTAGTAGAAACGGTTCGGATCTTCCGGGTCATTGTAGCGGAAGTCCAGGTCCATCTGCGTGTACTTCTGATTAGCATTCTGCAGAATGGTGTGCAGCTCCGAGCTTAGCTTATCCGAGCCGATAACGTACACGTAGTCGCCCTTGCCTTCGTGGTCTTTATCCGTGCGGCCTACCATGTCGGTGTTCAGGTCTACCATGGTGCTGGCGAGGGGGAAAACCGGATGGTCGGTGTAGTACTCCGAGCCTAGCAAGCCTTTTTCCTCACCCGTCACCGTCAGGAACAATACGCTACGGCGGGGACCGTGGCCTTCGGCTTTGGCTTGGTGAAGGCTTCCGCCATTTCCAGTACCGTTACCGTACCCGAGCCGTCGTCGTCGGCCCCATTATGCACCTCCCCGTTTATTACCCCAATGTGGTCGTAGTGGCTGATAGTACCATGACCTCCTGCTTGAGGTCGGTGCCTTCCATATAACCCAGCACGTTTTCAGTAGTGAAGTCCTCGGTTTTCTTGGCGGCTTTCACCAGCATTTTAGCAGGCTTGAAAGTGCCCGCTACGGGCTTGCCTGCCTTGTCAACGCTGGCGGTGTACTTGGTTACAGCAGGGGCGGTGGTACCTAGTAGCTTATACCCAAGCGCCGGCGACACAAAGAAGGCTGTGGCGCGGTTGCCTCGGGCTTGGCATCTTTGAAGGCAATGCTGGGGCGGCTGATGTAAGGCGTCATGCGCGCGGCCAGCTTCTGGAAGTTGCTGTTGGGGTTAAAATCCACGAAGAATACCGAGCGGGCGCCTTTCTGGCTGGCTAGCTGCAGCTTAGCACGGAAATCTTGGCCCCACTTGCTGTTCTGGCCTTCTTTGCCAAGCAGAGCGGTGCCTTTGCTGGTTTGGGGCTCTCCCAGCAGAATCAGCAAATCCTTGCCCTTCACGTCGCCCAGGGCAGCGTAGTCAGAGTAGCCTTCCTGCTCAATGCCGTATCCGGCAAATACTGGCTGTACGGCAGTTTCTTGGGCAAAGCCCGTGGTACCGTAGGCGTAGAAGTCCGTCAGCCAGGCGTAGCTCTGGCCGCCTACTTTCAGCGTAGCGCCATCGGCCCAGGTGCTGCGCACCATGGTAAAGTGTTGCAAGTAGGGATTGTCGGAACCCTGTACCGGACCCGTCAGGCCCAATTCTTTAAAGCGGTTAGCAATATACTCAGCGGCCATTTTCTGGCCTTTTTCGCCGGTTTCGCGGCCTTCATACGCATCAGAGGCCAGTACGGTGAGATGCTGGCGCAAGTCGGCCTGCGTGATGGTTTCGGCGTAGTTCTGTGCCCAATCGGCCGGTACGGGGGCTTGCTTGGTAGGCCCAGCTTCCGGGGCCGTAGTAGCCGACGCTTCGGTTTTGGCCTTGCGCTTTACCTTGGTTTTGATTTTTTCGGGCGCCTGCTGGGCCATGGCGGCGGTAGTCATGCCCGCAGCCAGCAGCAGCGCCAGGAAGGAAGGTTTGTGCATATGTACGTGGGGGTATATAAGTCGGGAAAGAGGGCGGTTGTAGTTCAAGCAAGGTGCTGCATCTGCCAAAGGATAGACGCGGCCTTGCACAAATTCACCGTTTTGCCTTTTAGGGTTGCACAATCAGCACGGAAGCGTAGGCTGCAACTCCTTCGCGACGGCCCACAAAGCCTAGTTTTTCAGTGGTAGTGGCCTTAATGCTGATGTCGTCTGCGTCAATGCCCATTACCTCAGCCAGCACCCGCTGCATTTCCGGGATGTGGGGGTTTACCTTGGGCGCTTCAAGGCAGATCGTGGAGTCGATATTGGAAATGGAGTAGCCGCGCTCCTGGAGCAGGCGCACTACCTCGGCCAACAGCCGCTTAGAGTCGATGCCCTTGTACTGCGGGTCGGTATCGGGAAAGTGGAACCCAATATCGCGCAGGTTAGCGGCCCCCAGCAGGGCGTCGCAAATCACGTGAATAAGCACATCGGCATCGGAGTGGCCTAGGGCGCCGTGGGTGTGAGGAACTTGGATGCCGCCGAGCCAGAAGGGGAGGCCCGCCTGCAACTGGTGAACGTCGTAGCCGAAGCCGGTACGGATTTTCATGGAGTCGAAACGATGGGTAAACGATGGAGCAGCAAGGTACAACAACCCACGCCACTTACCGGAAACGGACTGCCCGGCGCCGTACCAAGAAAAAAAGTTGGGCTTGTCTAAAGTAAAAGGGCAGCGTGTTCGTCAGAGGAAAGAGTACGCCTCCAAGTCGGGAAATTAAATAGCAAAAAAGTGATGGAAACTTTGAACACATTAAAAGTTTCCATAGTACCTTTGCTTCCGCAGACATGGAAATAAAAGACCGAATCTTACTAGCAGCCCAGTCCCTGTTTATCCGCAATGGGATAAAGAGTGTATCGATGGATGACATAGCCACCCATCTGGGCATCTCGAAAAAGACACTGTATAAATGGTTTGACAACAAGGATCAGATTGTGTCAGCCGTTATTTCTAGCCACTTACATGGCGTGCAGGGCGAATGCGAAGGCATCATTATACAGGCGCAAAACGCCGTGGATGAGATGCTGCAAATGATGAGCTGGACGGAACGTCAATTCTCGGGAATGAACCCCACCGCTCTTCACGACCTCCGCAAATACTATCCGGTTGCTTGGGACTTATTTCACGCGCACAAGAACAAGTACATCCTCAATCAAATTCAAGCCAACCTGCGCCGGGGAGTAGCCGAAGGCCTCTACCGTTCCGACTTGGATGTAGAGGTGCTCTCACGCCTCCGTTTATCGCAAATAGATGCGCTTTTTGACCCCGATGTATTCCCACATACCGAGTTTGAACCGCTCCGAGTGCAGATGGCCTGCAACGAGCATTTCCTGCTGGGCATGGTGACTCTGAAAGGCCACAAGCTCATTAATGAGTACCGTCACGTGACGGAAGAAGAATAGAACTAGCTCCATCACCCGCTTTCCTGTATATGAAGAAGAACCTACGCGTGTTGCTGCTGGCTGCCGGGTCGGGCCTATTGGCTCCTGCTGGTACCGCCCTAGCGCAGACGCCCACGGCCACTCGGCCGGGCCTCAGCAACCAGTTAGCCGCAGTGGATAACATGCCTCTGTCGTTGCAACAGGCCGTTGATTACGCTATCAAGAACAAGTCGTCATTGCTGGCTACCCGCCTGGGCGAGCAGACGGCTAAGGCGCGGGTAGGAGAAATTCGGTCGGCGGGCTTGCCCCAAGTAAACGTAGCCGCCAACCTGGCCGACAACTTTAAACTCCAGAAAAGCTTAGTAGACTTCGGGGCTTTTGCCGGCGGTAACTCAGCTACCACGCTCACGCCCAGTGATATTGCGGCCGCTCAAAGTGGTCAGACTGTAAACCTGGGAACAGTTACGCTACCCGCCGAGCCTGTACCCCCACAAGCTCTGGCCTTCGGACTGCGCCACGCTGGTAACACCAGTGCTTCGGTATCGCAGCTGCTGTTCGATGGCTCGTATCTGATTGGCTTGAAAGCCGCGAAGGTGTATGAGCAACTCGCGCAAAAACAAACCCAGCAGGCGGAAATTGACGTGGTGGAGCAGGTGAGCAAAGCTACTACAGCACGCTGGTAGCTCGTGAGCGGCTGCAGTTGTTAAGCCGCAACGTGCAGCGCCTCGACACTATCCTGTACCAGACCAACCAAACCTTTAAGGCTGGTTTTGCCGAGAAGCTGGACGTACAGCGCCTGCAAGTACAGCGCAACAACTTGGTAGTGGAGCAGCAGAAAGCTCAGCGCCTCACCGAGTTGAGCGTAGCCCTGCTGAAATTCCAGATGGGTCTGCCCCAGGATCAGACGGTACAACTCACCGACTCGCTGAGCGCAGCGGTAGTAGATGCAGGCTCTCTGCGCCAGCGCTTAGGCGTAGCCAACCTCGCCACGGGTGCAGGGGTTACGGGCTTAGGCGGGGTGCCAAATGCGCCAGCACCTACTGCAACCAACACGCCTGAGCAGAACCGCCAAGATCAACAAACGGCCCTCAGTGGTGCCCGCACTGGCCAGCTGGCCGCCGCCTTCAACTATAACAACCGTATCGAGTTTTCGACGCTGGAAACGCAGCAGGCCTTGGCTGGCCTGGACCTGGCTAACCGCCGGGCAGGCGCGTACCCCCGTCTAGTGGCTACGGCGGCCTATGGTTTTACAGGTTCGGCCAACAACCGTCGTGACTTGTTTGCTTTCCGCGGGCCTGATTCGCGGGCGGCCAACGGCTTCCCCAACCAGAATTGGTTTGGTTTCGGCAACGTGGGCTTGAGCCTAAATATTCCGGTATTTGATGGCTTCCGCCGCAAATATCTGGTGCAGCAGGCCCGTATTGCGCAGCAGACGATTGAGCGTGGCTTCGAAACCCTGCGCCAGAGCATTGATTTGCAGGATGCGCAAAGCCGTACGACGCTCATCAATGCCTTGGATGTGCTGGACAACCAGCGCGCTAACCTTGACCTAGCTGATGAAGTGGCCCGGGTGTCGCGCATCAAGTTTAAGGAAGGGGTAGGCTCCAACATTGAAGTGGTAACGGCCGAAACCTCCCTCCGCGAAGCGCAAACCAACTACTACTCTGCGCTGTACGATGTGCTGGTGGCTAAAGTAGACCGCGACAAGGCTACGGGTGAGTTGTACAACCAAGCCAAGAAATAGAAGCTAGGCGTCAGAAGCTAGGAGCTAGCAGCTTCTGACCCAGCCGTTCCGCCATCAACGTCTAGCTCCCAACTCCTTGCTATAAGCTACTAGCTTCTCCTCAAATGAAATACGCTGCTTCTGCCTTACTCCTGACTCTGGGCCTCCTGACCGCTTGCGGCGAAAAAGACCCCAAGGCCGAGTTGGCTCAGTTGAAGAAAGAACAAGCCGCCAACCAGGCAAAAATTGCCGATTTGGAAGCCAAGACTGGCGCTAAGGCCGAGGGTGCGGCCGCCCAGACTACCCCAGTGTCGGTGATTAAAGTGGCTCCCGAAAGCTTCAAGAGCTATCTAGAGTTACAGGGTCGCGTTGATTTCGACCAGAATGCCAACGTAGCGGCCGGGCCGCTGGTACCCTCACCAGCTTGCGCGTACAGCGCGGTGACCAAGTTCGGAAGGGCCAAACCTTGGCTACCGTGGACGCTCCGTGCTTGACGCCAGCATTGCCGAACTGCGGACTCGCATGGACCTGGCCCGTGTGGTATATGAAAAACAAGAGCGCCTCTGGAAGCAGGAAATCGGCACCGAAATCCAGTACCTGCAGGCCAAGAACAACTATCAAGCCCTGCAGCGTAACCTGGCTTCCCTGAATCAGCAGCGCGCCCTGTATAGCGTAGTGGCACCTTTTGCCGGCACCGTGGATGACGTACTGCCTAAACTAGGTGAAACGGTGGCCCCTGGTGCCCCGGTGGTGCGGCTGCTCAGCAACAGCGGTACTGGTAAAATCTTGGCCGATGTTTCCGAAGCCTATGCTTCGCGCATCAAAGCCGGAGACAAGGCCTTGGTAACTATTCCGGACCTGGGTGCCGAGGAACTCCCCGCCACGGTACGGGTGGTATCTAGCACCATTAACCCCACCAGCCGCACCTTCACCACAGAGCTGCGCTTAAGTAGCAACAAGGCCAGCCGGCTGCGCCCCAACATGGTGGCCAATGTGCGCATCCAAAACTACGACCGTCAGAACGCTACCGTACTCCCCGTAGACCTGGTACAGAAGGACGAACAGAATACTTACGTGCTGGTAGTAAGCGACAAAGGCAACCAAAAAGTGGCCGCTAAGCGCGTTATCCAGACCGGCAATACTTATAACGGTAAGGTGGAGGTGACCAGCGGCCTCCAACCCGGCGACCAAGTGATTTCAGCCGGCTACCAAACCCTGAACGAAGGCCAAATAGTGACGCTGTAACCAGCGTTACTTAACGTCAAGAATCAAAGCCATGCAGGATTTAGAGAAAGAGTTTGGGCCAACCAGTTGGTCTATCAATAACAAAACCAGCATTTACATCATTACGGTGCTGCTGTGCGTGGCGGGAATTTTTGCCTACATCAAGCTGGGCAAAGAGAAATTCCCCGACATCGTAATCCCGCGCATCATCGTGGCTACCATTTACCCTGGTACCTCGCCGGCCGACATTGAGAACCTAGTGACGCGCCAGCTTGAGAAAGAGCTGAAAAGCGTAAACGGGGTTAAGAAAATCAACTCCACCTCCAACCAGGACTACTGTATCGTTGATATTGAGTTCAACTCGGGGGTAGACGTGCAATATGCCAAGCAGCTTATTAAGGATGCGGTGGATAAGGCCGCACCCGAACTGCCGAACGATTTGCCTTCCCCGCCCACGGTAAACGAGGTGAACATCTCGGAGCAGCCCATCATGTTCGTAAACCTGAGCGGTAACCTGCCGGCAGTACAGCTCAAGAAGTACGCCGACGACTTCCAGGACAAGATTGAGGCCCTCCCCGAAATTACCCGCGTGGATATTGTGGGTGCCCTCGACCAGCAGGTAAACGTGGATGTAGACCTAAACAAGCTACGCGCCTCACGTCTGGGCTTCTCCGACATCAGCAATGCTATTGCCCGTGAAAACGTAACTATTTCGGGCGGCTCCATTGATGTAGGCTCTCAGAAGCGTGCCGTGCGTGTGGCTGGCCAGTACGTGCGCGCCGAGGACATTGCCGACATTCAGGTAAAGAACCTCAACGGCGCTGCCGTGCGCCTCGGGGATATTGCTACCGTGCAGGATGGCTTCAAGGACCGGGAATCGTATGCTCGTCTTGATGGCAAGCCAGCCATTACCCTGAACGTAGTAAAACGCCAGGGCGAAAACCTGATTGACGCCTCCGATAAGATTAAAGCACTCATTGCCGAGTCGGAGAAAACGCTGCCCAAGGAACTGAAGGTGACCGTAACCGGCGACACCTCCAACGACACCCGCGTAACCCTGCACGACCTGATTAACACCATTGTTATCGGCTTCCTGCTAGTAACGGCCATCCTGTTGTTCTTCATGGGCACTACCAACGCTATGTTCGTGGGCCTGTCGGTGCCGATTTCGATGTTCCTGGCCTTCCTGATTATTCCGGGCTTCGACTTCTCGCTAAACATGATTGTACTCTTCGCCTTCCTACTGGCGCTGGGTATTGTAGTGGACGACGCCATTGTGGTAATTGAAAACACGCACCGCCTGCTGCACGAGCACCCTGAACTGAGCACCGAGAAGGCCGCTAAGTTTGCGGCTGGTGAAGTATTTGTACCCGTATTGGCGGGTACGCTTACGACGGTGGCGCCCTTCGTGCCTCTCATGTTCTGGCCTGGCATTGTGGGCTCGTTCATGTACTACCTGCCCGTAACGCTCATTATTACCCTGATGTCGTCGCTGGTAGTAGCCTTCATCATGAACCCGGTGTTTGCCGTGAGCTTCATGGAGCGCGAGGAGCACTTCGAAGAAGACCTGCACAGCAAACCCAAGCTGAGCAAAGGCCTCAAAATTGCCGTAGGCGTACTGGTGGTACTGGGCATTCTGTTCAACGTGCTGGCTCTTGGAGCAACGCCTGAGGTTGGGCCCGACGGTGAAACCAGCGGCCTGCTGGGCCACTTCATCGGCAACATCTGCCTGGCCCTGGCCGGGTTCATCCTGCTCGACAAGTTTGTGCTGGTGAAGATGATTGCCTGGTTCCAAACCCGCGCCCTGCCGAAGTTTCAGAATGGCTACGCCAGCCTGGTACGTTGGTCCATCAATCACCCGGCGCTGGTAATGATTAGCGTAGTGGTGCTCTTCATCGGCTCGTTTATCGCCATCGGCATGCGCAGCCCGA
This sequence comes from Hymenobacter sp. AT01-02, assembly GCF_000961955.2. Lineage (NCBI taxonomy): Bacteria > Pseudomonadati > Bacteroidota > Cytophagia > Cytophagales > Hymenobacteraceae > Hymenobacter > Hymenobacter sp. AT01-02. The sequence goes on along the minus strand of NZ_JZIR02000011.1, from coordinate 15,595 downwards.
AGGTGGACTTCTTCCCCAAAGGCGACCCGAAATTCATCTACACCTACCTGAAAATGCCGGTGGGTACTCGGGTAGAAATCACCGACTCTATTACCAAGGTGCTGGAAAACCGCATCTATGGCGTGATTGGGCGCAACAACCCCGATGTGGAATCGGTGATAACCAACGTGGCCATCGGCGCTGGTGACCCCGGTGACGTTTCCTCGGCGAGTGGTACGGCTATGTCGAACATGGGCAAGGTGGCTGTGGCCTTCAAAGAACTGAGCGACCGGACCGGCCCAACCACCGGCACCTACATGGATAAAATCCGGGAGGTAGTGAAAGGTATTCCCGGCGCCGAAATTTCGGTAGACCAGGAGGCCAGTGGCCCGCCTCAGCAGAAGCCTATTGCCATCGAGGTTATCGGCGACGATTACCCTACGTTGGCTAAGCTTTCGAAGAAGGTAACCCGCTACGTTGACTCGCTCAACATTGGTGGCGTAGAAGCCCTGCGTTCCAACCTGGAAGACCGCAACCCCGAAATTGCTGTGAACATCGACCGTACCCGCGCTAACCGGGAAGGCATCAGCACCGGCCAGATTGGTTTGGAAGTGCGGACGGCCATCTACGGCTCGGAAGCCAGCAAATTCAAAACCTCTGACGATGAGTATCCCGTGCAGGTGCGCTACGCCAAGCCCTACCGCAACGACGTGGACGCCATCATCAACTCCCCGCTGACCTTCCGCGACGCCACCGGCGCCGTGCGTCAAGTGCCTATTTCGTCAATTGCCCAGGTAAGCTACGGCTCCACCTACGGCGGTATCCGACGCAAGGACACGAAGCGTGTGATTACCATCTCGTCTAACGTACTCAACGGCTACACTGGCCCCGACGTGGTAGCTAATATCCGGACGGCCCTTAAGTCGTTCCCCACGCCCGCTGGCTACACCATCAAGATGGGTGGTGCTGAAGAAGACCAAAAGGAAACGACCGACTTCCTGCCCATGGCTGGCTTAGGGGCTCTGGCCCTCATCTTCCTGATTCTGGTAACGCAGTTCAACTCGTTCAGCAAGCCGGTTATCATTCTTTCGGAAGTACTGTTCTCCATTGCGGGTGTATTCTGGGGCCTGGCCATTACGGGCATGAACATCAGCATTGTAATGACGGGCGTGGGTATCATTGCCCTGGCCGGTATTGTGGTGAAAAACGGCATTCTGTTGGTGGAATTCACCGACATTCTACGGGCTCAGGGCATGCCCCTGCGTGAAGCCATTGTGCTAGCTGGCCGCACCCGCCTCAACCCGGTAATCCTGACGGCTACGGCCGCCACACTGGGGTTGATTCCGCTGGCTATCGGTCTGAACATTGACTTCTACGAGCTGTTCGCGTCCGGCAACCCGCACTTCTTCATCGGTGGTGAGTCGGTAGTGTTCTGGGGCCCGCTGGCCTGGACTATCATCTTCGGCTTGGTGTTTGCGACTGCCGTTACCCTGTTGGTAGTGCCTGTAATGTATCTGCTGAGCGAAAGCCTGAAGCTGCGCGTGAAAAAAAACGCCCGATGCTCCTGCTACTACGGATGAAGTAGAAGCCGCTAGACCTCCGGTTCTGGCCGAATACTAAATTTTGCTGCGGCGCTTGCAACCATTTCTCGGCTGTGCGGCCTCTTTCGCCCGAAAGGGCGCGGAGCCCCAGCCGGGGACCCGGCGCCTACCTTTCATCGTTCTCCCCGTTTCTGTCGTTTCTCATGCTAGTTACTGCAACGACCCCCAAAACCATTCAGCAGCAGGTGCTGCGTATCATCAGCAAGCGCAAAGCCATTAAGGCGCGGCGCCTGCGTATCGGCAGCAACCTCAGCAACGAGCTGGGTTTCGACACCGTGGATGTCGTAGATATCATCTTGGAGCTGGAGCGCAATTTCCACATTACTATCCCCGACGAGGTACCCCTGGCTACTGTAGGCGACTTTGTGGATTATGTTGTATCGCACGCGAAAGCCGCGTAACACGTCCTCGCTCCTACACGCAGAAGGCCCCATAACCTAGGTTATGAGGCCTTTTGCGTGTAGGAGCGAGGACGTGTTATCGAACGTTGCCGCCAGCATCTCCGCCGCTCGGGCGAGAATCGGTGGAGGTGTTAGGCTCACGGCTGCTATCGGTAGTGTTGGCAGCAGTATCAGAATACACCGTTGCCGACGTTTCAGCATCTTCGTGCTTGCTAGGGGTAGGCTGTGAGGCCGATGGCTGCTCAACGGGAGGGGTAGCTGCCGATGTGGCTTCGGTTGGCTCGCCGGTAGTTTCTACCACTGTGGGGCGCGTCTTCTCCCACTCAGCAAACTTGTCTAGCTCTTCTTTGATCGTCGTGCTAAACCAAGCAACTAAAGCTACGTCGTCCAACAGGCCCAGTACTGGAATGAAATCTGGGATCAGGTCGATTGGGCTGAGGAAGTAGATGGTCACGGCTATAGCCGCAATTACTGTGGAATTGGGCAGGCCTGTGTACTCACCTGCTACCGATGAGCGAATCAGACGGAACATTGTCTGTAAGGTATCCCACGCTTCATGCGCTAGCGACCCAAGGTCCTTCTTCTCACTCGCTTTAGTATACGCATCGTTCAGCAACTGCTTCATGCGTGTAGGCTTCTGCAGATAGTCTTCGGCTTTGCCCAAGAACTTTTTGAACAGGGGGGAGGAGGCAATCTGGTCGCCCTGGGGATTTTGCTTATCCATGAGTACGGGAAAGTAGGGAGGAGTAGAAATGTCAAATTGAGGGCATAAGCCCAGCGGTTTGCTATACTATTTCAGGGCAAAATAGTTTTGCTGAGCTTTGAGTGCTCTTCAAGCAAAAGCCCCGTTTCAATGAAGAAACGGGGCTTTTGCTTAAAAAGTCAGGGGTACACTAGTCTAATTGCTTTCCACGCGGCCAGCGGCGTAGAAATTGCGGCTATAGTAGGCCTGTGTGAGGGAGCTTACCATAACGCCACCACCGCAAGCGGAGTGAGCAAATTTGCCATCCTTTAGATAGATGCCAACGTGGTAGATGGGCTGTCCCGGACCCCGGCGGAAGAACACTAGGTCGCCGGTTTGCATTTCGTCTTTCTGCACGTGCTTCACCTTCTCAAACATGGAGCGGGAACTGCGTTGCAGTGTAATGCCGTATACTTCCTTGAAAACCCGGGTTACAAAGCCGGAGCAGTCGGTGCCGCTCTTGCTATTACTACCGTAACGGTAAGGAGTGCCCAACCAGGAAACTACTGTAGCTAGGAGGGTCTTGTTGTCATCGTAGCTAGCTCAATGCCCAGACGAGTCGCGTATTTAGTGTATTCTGTTGAGTCAGAAGAAGTAAGCAGGCCAGTAGCATGAGGTTCCTCGGTGGCAAAGAGGCCGCTGAGCAAAGAAGCTTGCTGGGATACTAAGGATGCCGAACTTTGAGCAGTAGTGGCAGGTGTGTTTTCGAAGAAAAAGGAGAGGACCATCGAGGCCGCGGCGAGGCAATACAGAATGCTGTTTTTCATTGTCCGTCGAGGGGTGGTAAAAAAACTAATCGGGGGCTACCGACGAGCTGAACGCGTACTACTTCTTTCGATAGGCTAAAAACCTGGGAACACGAAAAAGAAAGACAAAAAGGAGTTTCTTCTGTCGGGTTTTTGCTCCTGTTGAGCTACTTGCCGATTGTTAAAGCTAACCCTAAAGAATTGGCTAGTCCAAACTTTTAGGGTGAATTAGGTGAAAAAACATGATTATGTACAATGTTTTTGCCTAAAAATTCAAGAGGAAAATGCAACCTGGTTCGTCATCTTGCACGTATAGACTGCCCTGTTTTTTTGTATATATGGAATTCCCACGTATTGTTGAAAATTCGCCCTTTGCCCGGGTGGCTCGCCTCAAGCTACGGGCCCGTAGCGTTGCTATGGTGCTGGGACAGAGCATACATTTAAGTGGCGCTACCCGCGAAGAATTCTTGCAAGACCCCTACTGGGTAGCCCACGAAATGGAACACATTCGGCAGTTTCAGGAACATGGCAGGATGGGCTTCTTATGGCGCTACCTCCGCGACTGGGCCCGGCACGGCTATTACAATATTCCCTTTGAGGTTGCTGCCCGTGAAGCAGGGGAGCGGGACGCTCATCTGTATGCCCAAGGCCGAGCCCTGCCTACTCCAGATCAGCGCCATCCCTCACCTGCCGTAAAAAGCAAAAACAGCTAGTCCCCACCCGTCTCTGCATCAAGCAGAGTAGGCAGGAAACGAGCTGTTGTCTACTCTGCCCTATTTATCTATAGGGAAGCAAGGCGGCCTCCATCGAGCACCAGCGTTGTGCCGTTCATAAAGTTGGCTTCGGAAGAAGCAACAAAGCAGACGGCTGCGGCCAGTTCCTCCGGAGTGCCTACTTGGCCCGTTACTTTTTCCTTTCCACTTTTCACATTGGGGTTACTCCAAAGCATGGCTGTATCAACGGCTCCGGGGGCCACGGCATTGATGCGGGCATGGGTATGAGGAATTTCGAGACTTACGCCGCGGACGAAAGCCTCAATAGCTCCTTTGCTGGCAGCGTAAGGAGCCACGTTAGGAGTAGACTGATGAGCGTGGACTGAGCTAACCGCTACAATGGCGCCGCCTTTCATGTGGGGCAGGCAAAGCTGAGTTAATCGGAACAAGGCCCGCAGGTTAATATGCATGAGTGTATCCCACGCCTTCGGTTGGAGCTTTAGGATTGGCTCAAACGTCATCATGGCTGCATTGTTGACGAGCACATCAATTCGTTGCCACGTCTTGCAAATGCGCTCTACGGCCCGTACCAAATGAGCATCTTTGCCTACGTCGGCGCTAATGAAGATTGCTTGGCCCCCGGCCGCTCGAATAGTACGTACTACTTCGCGGCCCTCTTGGGCATCACGCCCCAGCACAGCCACGCAACCTCCTTCTTGGGCTAGGCGCAAAGCCGTAGCCCTTCCTATACCCGCGGTACCTCCCGTAACGAGGCACACCTTGTTTTGAAAACGCTGGGGAAATGAGGGGGTAGACATAAAATCAAGCTAACGTGCAAGCACAACAGTGTGGCTTAGCAAACGTGCCTGGGCTACACTAGTTGCGCAAGCACCAATACCGCGGTTCTGTCAGTACGTATTGGCCTCACTTAGCTGCTATTGTTTTAATGACTACCAAAGTCGCATTGGGCTAGGATAGCATTGAACTTCAGAGGAAAGAAGCGAAGCAGCCACAACTTTTCGGGGCGTTTTCACGAATAGGGGAGGGGCACGCTTCTAGCGAGCCAGATATGTATTTATCAAACCTAACATTGCCACCCATCATGGAAAACAAGCAAAACCAGCCCTCGAATGGCTCTGCCCAGAATGGTTCTTCTAATAGCAAATCGGCTTCTTCGCAGCAACCAGTAAACGCCGAAGTAAATTCTGACAGCATTCCTGCTACCTCAGCCTCTACTGCCGACAGCAGCCGCGCACCTCGTCCATCAGGTAGCCGCGGTAAAGCAACAAGCACCGCAGAAACGTCGGACCAAGCTAGCGGTCAGGAAAGCCAGTCAGGTCAGCAAGGCCAGCAGAAGTCATGGCTGGATCAGCAGCAGTGGTTAAAAAATATTGACGTAAACCAGCTACCCCAGCAGCTAAAAGACATCAGCAGCAAAGCCGCTGAGCAGGTGAATAAACTCACGCCCACGCAGAAAGTGATTGGGGGCGCTATCCTGGTAAGCGGTCTGAGCTGGCTGGCTCTGCGCTCCAAGAGCAACTCATCGAAAGGGGAAATCTATCAGCCCTACCGCGGCGCTAAGGACAGCTCTTCGAAGTGGAACAGCAGCAATGAATCGGTATACCGGGGCGCTTCCCAAGGCTACGCCGACGACGATTACGCTTCCGACTTGTAAGCAACGATAGGCAATAAGCCATATAATAGCCGAGTAAAAGCCGTGGATTTAGGCAGTACTACTCGGTAAAAAGACATAAAAAAGCCCTGATAAACAGCGTTTATCAGGGCTTTTTTATCGAGAGCCTCTTATTGGACTCGAACCAACGACCTGCTCATTACGAATGAGCTGCTCTACCAGCTGAGCTAAAGAGGCATTTCCTAGCCGGCGGATCCGGTAGGGGCAGCAAAGATAGGAAGGCTGGTAAACAACACGCAAGCCGCCGCCGTATTTTTTTCGAGTCCAGACTCATTAACTACTCTCTAACTACTGGCTGGGGTTAGGTTATCAACGTAGTAGGTATATGAAAAACAAGACAACCTCCGCTCACATTGTGCAGGCACTGGGCAGCGGCTTAGCCGGAGCACTAGCTCTGAATGTAGTGCACGAAGCCGTACGGCAGGTGCGCCCGCAGGATGCACCACGTATGGACATCTTAGGAAAGCGCGGCCTTCGTCGGCTACTAGCGAAGGCCAACGCCTCGCAGCCAACCGAGGACACGGCCTACGTGCTCACTATGCTAGGCGACCTAGTGAGCAATGGCTTATACTACAGCTTGGTAGGTAGCGGCCCAGGAGTATGGTGGCGCGGAGCAACTTTAGGAATAGCAGCCGGCGTGGGTGGAGTTGTGCTGCCTGGCCCCATGGGTTTAGGACAAGCTCCTAGTAACCGCACCCCTCAAACAAAAGCCATGACCGTAGCTTGGTACTTACTGGGTGGATTGGCTGCGGCTGGCGTTTCTCAGGCATGGAGCAGCAAGCGGCGCTAGCATAGCCGCTGGCGTTACATATCAGACTTTGCTCCCTGGTACCATGTATTGTACTGCTGCACAATCTTAGCAATGTCTCGTTTGCGGTAGCGGCCAGCTCGTAAATCGGTGGCTAGGGCTGGGTAGTCGGCAAAATAGGTAGCTGCGTCTTGGCGTAAATCCCACCAGGAAACCTCTTCTAAGCGTTTTGCCCCAGCCCGGTAAGCTACTATGCAACGGTTAGAGCTTTGGGAAGCAAACTCCGCTTCCTTACGGCTTAAGGGCCCAAAAGTGGGGTATTTCTTATCCCAGCTCTGCGGAATTAGGAGCAAATCTGCTTGCCTACGGGGCCAAACCGGCAGGTACGCGTAGTCGTAAAGTTGCACCTCACCAGCAACAAGTTGTCGCAAAAAGCCGCGGGAAGGAATGTTAGACCCGTCCTGGTAGAACGGTAAGGCTACGTAGCGTATCAGCTTGTCCTGCTCGTAGTAGCAATACCCCGCCAATTGATACGCATCAAGCACCAAAACTTCTTCTCCGCGAAGAGGCACAAACTCGACGCGCATCTGCTGTAATAATCTGTCGCGCAAAATGATAGCGCCCTTTAGCGTGTCGCCGCCAGTTGTAAGCACGTAGCCGAATGCCGGCTTCTGGGCCATAGCCGTAGTTCCGGCGAGGAGTAAGCAACTAAATGCGGCTGAATGAACCAGTGCGGGTAATAGCTTGGGTAACATAACGGACGGATAGAAAGGGTGACAAGAAACCAAACCTAGTATAATGCGTGCCGGTTCCGGTGGCTATATACGTGATAATGTATGGTTTTACTACAAGTTTGCCATGGTTGTTTGCGTTGAGAGCGTGCACAGGCAAAGCTGATTGACTCGGCCTGGAAATGCGCCACAGCACCCATCCGCATGGCTACTCTTCCAAACGGCGTGCTGGGCGGCTATTTTCCAGTGCATGGAAGCTGTTGAGTTAGTCAAGTAAACGCAAACAACCGGATTTCAGGTGATAGGAGCAGTAGTGGGCCAATGCTAAGCCGCGCCGCCTGTTACCTTTGCCGCCGCTATGATGAAACCTCTCCGCAAACTCCTGATTCGTGCGCTTGGCTTCGAGCGGTATATCCGCTTTGTGAGCCACGTATACCTGCGGCTGGTAGGGGCTGGCTGGGGTAAGAAGCAGTACCCCGAGCTGTTCTTTCTGCAGAAGATAGTGCGCCCAGGTTTCGTTTGTATTGATATCGGGGCCAACCTGGGGTACTACTCCGTCGCGCTGTCTCGCCTGGCGGGCCCAAGTGGCAGGGTGCTGGCCGTGGAGCCCATCCCCGATTTTCAGGCTATTTGGCAAGACAACGTGCGCTTAAGCGGAGTGGACAACCTTACGCTGCTACCTTATGCCCTGGGCGGACAAGCCACTACAGTACAAATGGGAACCCCAGAGCGCGACGGGCTGCTGCATCATGGCATGACGAAGGTGGCCGCAAGCAACACACAAGAGCATTATGCCCGCACCTACGACGTACCCATGCGAGTTCCAGACGAACTGTTTGGGGGCCTCGGGCGCTTAGATTTTGTGAAATGTGATGTCGAAGGCTTCGAGTTTGAGGTGTTTCGGCACATGCAGCACACGCTCCGCCGCTTTCAGCCACTCATCCAGACGGAGCTAAATGGGCTGGAAAACCGACAGGCAGTCACTACTTTGCTTGCCGAGCTTGGCTATAAACCATTTGTGCTTTCCGAGCGTTTGGAGCTTATACCGTGTTCTGCTGCACAATTAGCCAGTGCAGTCACAGCCGATTTTTACTTTCAACCTGAATCATCCCCCATTTCCTCTGCTCGCCCATGACCACGTTTCTTTTCGTCCTCCTTGTCCTGTTCTTCCTTGCTCGCTTTGTGCTGCCGGTTGTGCTACGGCTGGTGGTGGGCAATTTCGTGAAGCAACAGGCGCGGCGCTATGGGCAAGGATTTGGCGGCGCGCAGCCGTTTGAGGGCGGCTATACTGAGCCACATCGCCCTACCAATGGAAACGGTTCTTCCGTGCACGTTGACTATGTGCCGCCGCGCCAGAAACCCCGTCCATCTAAAGACTTCAAGGGGGGCGAGTACGTAGAATTTGAAGAAGTCAAGTAAGACTGTTAAGAAAGCAAAAAGGGCCTTCTGCACTACGCAGGTGGCCCTTTTTTTGTATGCCATCCTGCTGCCTCCTAGAAGCCTAGACCTACCCGTACCCCGGTACCCGCCTTCTGCCCCGATTGTAGGCTGGTATAAAAATCTAGGCGCCCTACTTTCAAAATGTGCTCAATTCCTACGCCAAGCTCGAGGTAGTGACCCGCTGTGGGCGTGGTCAGGTAGTTAAGCGAGGCAACCTCTTGCCATTTCAGGCGGCGCAGCATCGGCACTTTGTTCAGGATAAACCCATTGAAATGGTGGTTATAGTGCGCTTCTAAGAACTTGTCGGCGGTGCTGAACCGGTAGTAGTCCAGCAACTGAAACTGGCTGAAGTCGGCGGCGAGGTAGGTGCGGTTGCCGCTGAAATGGTGGAAGTCCATGAACGACAAGCGCGGGGAGCCGGGAAATATACCCGCAGCAATGCGGTAATTGCTGGTGCCTAGCAAGCCTAGGCTCACGGAATGCCGCAAACCAGCTTCCAACATGGTGTAGCGCACATCGGAGGCCAGAATACCTCCTATTCCTTGCCGCCATCTTAGCAGCAGCGTGGGGTATTTGGAGCTTAAGTTGAACTTGCCATCCGGGCGGGTGATGAAGCGCTGCCCTGGCCGGAAGGACGCTTGCACCTCCGTAGTGAGGGCTTGATTGCGGCCAAAGCTGGTACCGTTGGGCCGCTCTAGCGCTATGGGGGCATTGGGCGTGAAAGCCTGACCTTCCCGATCTACCCATAGCTTAAAAGTGGTGTTGAACAGCTCCTGGCGGTTGAAGTAGCTAGCGAATGTTTGCACTGTTAGTCCATTCAGTAGCTCCCACTGGTAGCCCAGTTCTAGCCCGTCGCGGCGGTATAGCTTGGCGTAATTGCGGTTTTCGAGCAGCGTATAGTAGCTGTTGATAAAGGGAGTGAGCTGGCTACGCGGATCGAAGTTTTCAATGATGCGGCCCGCACGAACACTTAGGCGAGCAAGCTTTACAGCATCAAACTGCCACGAAGCCGCAAGGCTGGGACTGAATAGCTTATTGGAAAAGCCGTAGCGCAGAGCGGGCGTCACAGACCACGTACGCCGGTCGTCGGTGCGTTGTGTGAAGGTGGCTTCGGGGTTAAGTACTGTGCCCTCCACCGTGTTGTAGTTCAAAATGTTGAACACAGGTGCCACGTACCACTGCTGCTTGCGGAAGGTATTGTTGTACACGTAGCCCGTAAACAAGAACTTGCCCACCGAAGGCTCATTCCGCTTGTGGTCCAGGGAATCTTGGTAGGGGCGCGAGTTTCGGATGACCTCGGTACTATCCTTCACCTGGTAGTCTTTCACTTCTTCGGCGGTGAGCGGAATAGGGCGCACTTGGCCCAGTAGCTGGTGTCGCGCTCATTCACGCCTTTCTCTACCAGCATTACTTCCCCGCGCTTCATCTTACCTAGGCTCATGCTCTGCCCGGTAGTGTCACGGGCGGCTTGGCGGCTCTGGCGGCGCACTTCCCGGCTCAAGCCCGCTAGTTTAGGCTTCTGCCTTTTCACGTCGGCTACCGATTCGCGCGTTACGGGGGCATCCTCCGGTTCTTTGCCACTTGGTGGGGGCGGGGCTACCGTGGGGGTAGGGCGGTTGGGGAAGGTAGGCGTAACGCGGTAGTTAGACAGGATGGCGGTGATGTAGCCGCTGCCCTTAAAGCCAAACGCCGTGAACCCAACCGTCACCTTCTGGGACTGCATCACCCACACATCGGAAGGGCCAGGGGCCGGGGCAAACAGCTGCTCAATGCGTAAGTTATCAACGTAGTCGAGCTGGGCGTCTTTAGTCAGGTTCAGCGCCACGGAATGTAGGCGCCAGGTGCCATCCACAATGTAGATGTGGCCGCTAAAAACGGGGTCGGTGCGGCGCCGTGGCGTCACCCGGATTTTGTGAATCAGCAGGGCACCCTGTTGGGTGCTGCCTTCTAACTCGTAGCGGTAGAACAAGGGCGCGTTGGATGCGATAGGAGACACAAACCCCCGCTCCGAAAACCCACTCTTGAGCACATTTTGGTAGAAGTTGAGGCCCCGGCCCGCACTGGCTCGGTTGAAGCTGATGCCTTTGGTGTCGCCGCTCACGCGGGAGGAAATCATGCGTTCCTGCACCACATTGGGTTGGCGGAAGCTCATCTCCGACACAGTTTCGGATAAATAAAAAATGCCTGGCTTAAAATCGGGCCCTACCTTCACCAAACCCAAAATCTTGCCTGGCACATCTGAAAAGCGGGCCAGCGTTTTGATGTAGGCCCGAGCCTTGAAAGCGGCTACCTCGCGCTGGTGATAACGCCGCCACTGCATGGCCTGCTGCACAATAGTATAGGCGGGGTCTTTGTCGGTAGCGCGTACTACCACTTCTCGCAGCTTATAGCTTTCAGGGTCGAGCTTCACATTGAGCACTGTGGCTGTGTCGCCGCCGAACACGCGAATGCTTTCCAGATGGGGCTTGTAGCCCACGTACTGAAATACTAGCTCGTAGCGCCCGGCCGGCAGCCGCAATTGGTAATTGCCTTGCTCATTGGTAGCTGTGCTGGTTGTAGTACCCCGAATGGCCACGTTGGCAAAAGCCAAGTTCTCATTTTTTTCGTCCGTTACCCGCCCGCGCACTACTCCACCCCAAGACCACCCAACGCTCAGCAGAAAAGAGCAAAAAAACAAGAAAATAGCGCGCATAAACGGAGTAGCCATAGATGGTGTCAAGATAGATATAATCTGCTACCAACCGGTTGCCTCAGTGCCCCGCCTTACCCACAAAAAAGAAGGACTGCTCCAGGAGCAGTCCTTCTTTTTGTGGATGCGAAATGGGGAGTGGCCTTACACGAACAAGCCGCTGGAAGGCACCACAAAATTGCGGGCTATGGACTTCACCGTAGCGGGGTCCAGAGGCTCATCAAACGCTTCCGTAGCGGCATCCATGGTCATCGTGACGCCCGTCGTGTTCGTCATGATGTTGACGTTTGCCTGGGTGATGTTGCTTTCGGCGGGGAAGAAGAGGTCAGTGGGGCCACCTGAGGCCGGTACGCCAGCGTTGTAAACCGGTGCCGTAGATGGGTCAGTAGAAGGCGAAGGGCCACCATTCTCAATACCCGAAACCCAGCTCTTAGGCCGGCCCGTTTTGCCGCTTAGGTTAGCTAGGTCGCCCGCTATGGTAGTGGCAGCCTGCCCACTTTGGGAGGCCGACAGACCCCGGCGAATGGTGCGCACGTGCGAAGAGTGGCGCGCTTCCACAGAGTGGATATTGAGGGCTGCTTCCAACAGATCAGGATTGGGCATCAGGGTAGGAGCGCCGCCCTTATAGGCTCGCACACCAGTGTCGACAAAGGCCTGCGAAGAGCCCAAGTACAAGGCGTAGTCGTTTACCAAAGCCGGTGCGAATGGCCCCGTCATGCTACCGCGGCCACCGCTGTAATCGAAGGCCGCTGCTGTAGGATCGGGAATGGCGGCGTTGCCCAGGGCTCCGCGCAGCACCTTAATGTGCCCCGACTCGTCGTTGCGAATGGTTTCGAAGGCGGGGCGGTCGGCGGGAGCAATAAGACCGGGTGTGTTGAGGCCTTTATCGTAGAAATAGAACTCTAAGTATTCTAAGCTCAGGGCCAGGTTGAGAACCGCAACAATATCGGGTGATAGAGAGGTGGTTTGGCCGTAGGCGCGCTGGAAGATGCCGCTTACCAATCCGGGTAGTACGGCGGCAGTTACGGCTTTACCAGCCATGCCGAAGTGCTTAAATACTCGGCGGCGCGAATCGAGACGCTCGTACACTTCCGGGTCAACTTTTTCTATAGCTGAAATTATTTTGAACAAATCCATGAGAAAGGGCGACGTGATAGGTGAACTAAGGGATTATACTAGGTTATTAGCGCTTAGCTTAGACCCCTCTTTGAGGAAGGCGTTGGCGGCGTTTACTACATCGGTGGGCTTCTTTGAAATTTCTTGGCCAGTGCCTTCGCCCACGCCAGGCGTAGAGGGAGAGGATGTTGGCACAAACAGGTTGACAACATCGGAGCCAACGAAGGTATTGTACCCAATCAGGTCGCGAATCAGGCTGCGTGGCGTGCTTCTACCGATACAATTTTGCCAGCAATAGCCAGGTAAGCCGCCGTTTTAATGTAACGCCCGGCGCCGTTGTAGCTGCAACGCCCAGGTCTTCAAACGTCCTAGCAGCCATAAGCACGGCGGTACGGTCGTTGAAATTGATGGCCGAAAAATCAGGCTCTAGCTCTTTAATAGCATTAGAGCCTAAAACCGTTTTGAAGAAGTCGGCGTGAGCTTTTTCGTGTAGGGCCAAATCGTCAAAGATCTGCTTCTCGGCGCTGTTAGCTCCCTTGTAGTAGTCACCAGCCTGTACCCGGGCGTAGAAGGCCGCTTCTAGCTGCTCTAGAGCGTAGGCATAGTTTAATACACCGTTGTCGTCTCTACCTACGTCAATGGTAGAGCCCATATCGTCGCTGTCATCATCACAGCCAGCTAGAAGCAGGCCGCCAAGGGCGAGGCCCGTGCTGGAGTAGCGCAAAAACGAACGGCGCGCTATAGGAGAAGAAGTTGCCTCCGCAGCTTCTTGGGGTGGGGAAAGGAGTTTGGTCATAGCGCTATGTAGATGCTAGTGGAACATGCCTCGTTGTACGCCTGCCCTGGCAGCCCCGCCCAGCTTATAAGGATAAATACGTGTTAATACCCCATATAATCAGTACTTAATCGGATGTTATAAATAGCTTACTGTTAAGCTTATACAATGCTAGAGCTAGGAAGAGCGCTCTGTCCGAACGTTTACTAGCCGGTATGCGTCGTGTAGTACTAGCTTAGAATTGTCTATTTTCCCCAAGCATGATTCAGCCCAAAAAGAAGTTCTACACCCCCGCCGAGGCACTGCAAAAAATTCTGGCTTACTGTACTTACCAAGAGCGCACACACAAAGAGGTAGAAGCCAAACTGCGTGAGTATGGTCTTGATGAAGATGAGGCGGGCGAAATCATCATCCGGCTCGGCCGCGAGAATTTTCTTGACGAGGAGCGTTACGCCAAAAGCTTCGTGCGTGGCCACGTGCGCCAAAAGAAGTGGGGCCGTCGTCGGATTCAGCAGGAACTGAAGCAGAAAGGGTTGTCCGACTACTGCATCAAAGCGGGTATGAAGGAAATCGACGGCGACGAATACTACCAAAACCTGGTAGACCTATTGGAGAAGAAAGACCGCCAAGAAAAGGAGAGTCACCCTAGCAAGCGCCGCCAGAAATTGCAGCTATTCCTGACCGCAAAGGGCTACGAGCAAGACCTGATTCGGATAGCGCTAGAAGATCTGGGGAAAGCACCCGAGGAAGAGTAAGAGGTGTAGTTGCTACTTTCCCCTGAAAGTAGGCGTACCACGGCCCACAACCACGCGTGCCTCTTTACCTGCGGGCGGGGCGCACCGGGTTTTGCATCTGGCGAGTTAGTATTACCCGGCGGCCCGTCATGGTTTCCAGCATGGGCTTAAGAATTTTCTCAGCATTCTGCTCAGTTTGAGCTAAGATGCCTGACTGCAGGGCTGCCTGTCGTACGTTTTGCTCAGCGTACTTGTAGCCAGCATCCACTAGTTCAGCATCTTGAAAAAAGCCGTTTTCTACGCTATACACGCGGCTTTGTGAGTGATCAACTTGCCAGGTGCACAACTCTGGTGCTGGCAGGGCGAGGCGTACTATGGAGTCGCCTTCTAGCACTACATCCTGGGGCCGCACTTTGCGCAGGTCGAGGCAGCCAACGGCGTCGCCGGCTACAATGAGGGCAACTTTCGCATCGGGCAGGAAGCGGTACGTGCTTTTCTTGTACTCCACTACATCCTTGAAATGGTAGCGTACCAGTTCTAGCCGACCCAAGTCCTCTACTTTTTCGAGTACCGTATTATGGGTCACAGTAACGCGCGGTTTCGGATCCAAGGGGTTTTCGAAGGTAGAGAGGGCAGGACGAACCTTTGTCCAGAGAAACCAACCTAGACCCAGTAAAAAGGCAAGGGGCAATAGGCGGCGGAGTAGGCGGGCAAGGGGCATAGCAGAGGAAACAGAACAGCAGAGTCTATGCACAACGTACGGGCCGGCGCCAATAGGGGTGCGTAGTCAGGGCAAGCAAGCGCCTTGGTACGGATAGATGGCAAACCTTTTTGCCTCTACCTTTACCCTACCGTATGCCTGCTCCCTCCCCACTGACTATGTCTTCTGCTAGCGCGCCACTACCCGCTTCAACTGCGCCCGGTCCGGCATGGCTGCAACGTTGGCACGGTTGGCTACTAGTGGGACTATGGGTGTTAGTACAGCTTTCGTTGCTGTGGCAGCATCACGGCCCCAGGTACGTGAATGACAGTGGGCGCTACTTGGCCTACGGGACGCGCATTGCGCAGGAGTGGCACTTTGAGCACGACCACAACCTTCGCTACGTTGGCTACCCTTTGTTTATTAGCCTATGGCTAAAGGTAGGGGCCGACCGGTGGGGAATTGTGCTGGGGCAAATGGCGGTGAGCGGCTTAGCTGCTTGGGCTTTCTATGCCGCGCTACGCCAACTCACGCCCGACCGTACCGACTGGCGACCGGCAGCACTTGCCACCGCCGCTCTGATAGGCTGGCGTGATGTACAGCAGTTCAACGTGTATATCCTAACGGAGTCCTTATTCTGTAGCTTAGCCATTTTGGCTTTCTGGGCCTTGGTGCGGGCCCGAGAGAAAGGAGCGTGGGGGTGGGCACTCCTTGGCGTGGTAGCAATACTAGCGGGCATCGAGCGGCCTAATGGGTTTGTAGTGGCGGGCGCAAGTGGTGTGGCGGC
>NZ_JZIR02000109.1:0-6839 GCF_000961955.2 Hymenobacter sp. AT01-02 | reverse complement strand
AAAAAGACTTTTCATGTGTGAGAAAAGACTTTTCATGTGTGAGAAAAGACTTTTCATGTGTGAGAAAAGACTTTTCATGTGTCTGAAAAAGACTTTTCATGTGTGAGAAAAGACTTTTGTAAAAGATTGATTTAAACAAAGGTCTTTTTTGACGTATAATTGTGTTCTAATCAGTGAGTAGTCATGATGAAAAAGGACATTGAAATACGCCAGCACAATGCCTTGACTAATGCTAGGTATGATTACACGGAAATGCAGCTCGACTTGCTGTTTTTCCTAGTATCCAAGCTGCGAAAAGACCAAAAGACAGCTGTTTATGAACTGTCTATCAAGGAATTATCAACGCTTACTGGTAAGAAGTATGATTACCCCTATCTGCGCAAAGCCACCGAAGGCATGGGGTCACGGGTATTTGAAGTTGAAACGGCAACTCAACACTCTCAGCTTTGGATGTTCCAAAGAGTTAACTACCTCAAAGGGCAAGGAATCATCGAAATCAAGCTTACAGAAGACATTGTACCCTATCTATTCGACCTCAAAGACAATTTTACTAGCTATGAATTAGCCTCTGCATTGCGCCTTACTAGTAAGTACGCCAAGCGTATTTACCAGATTTGTAGCCAGTGGAAAGACCTGGGCGAGACCAAAAAGTATGACTTGGAAGACTTCAGAAAAATGCTCGGCCTAATTGATGACAAGGGCAACGAGAAAATGAAGCAAGTCAAAGAGCTGCGAGAAAAGGTGTTGGATATCGCTGTAAAGCAAATCAACGAGCATACTGAGCTACAAGTCAGCTACAAGCTAGAAAAGCGGGTCAGGACGTTTAAAAACATCGTATTCACGGTTAAACCTCAGGCTCTAGCTGACACAATTCCATTTGACCTAGTGCAGGCTACTACAACTGCGGCACCAGCTGGCCTAGCTCCGCACCAAGTTGAAAATGCGGGCCGCTTGCTCGACCAAGTAGGCATCAAAACCCCTGCGTTAGTGGCCACCATTTTAGGCAATGCTGCGCACGTCGCAGTCTGTAACAAGTTCGCCCACGACATGAAAACCGGCAAGCACGCCAAAACCCATTCTCTATCAGGCCTCCTGCTCACAGTGTTAGGCCTCAAAAAACCTGCTACCGGGCCACTATTCAGCACTGTGACTGAATAGCTTGTCTTCTCACTCAATTTCAAGGGATTACCCTAAAACAACCAGCATGAAACTTCCTCATCCAATACCTTATCAGGGCAGCAAAAGGAATCTAGCAGAGCAGATTTTGCAGATGTTCCCTAAGAACTTCAATCGCTTAATTGAGCCCTTCGCAGGTTCAGCAGCAATCACTATCGCAGCTGCCTCTAAATTCAAGGGCAAGCAATTCATAATCAACGACATCAATACCCCTTTAGCAAATCTTTGGAGGGAAATAATCAATAATCCAGACGCTATAGTCAAGTCATATCATGACACTTGGCATGGCCAATTAGACAATCAAGACCAACATTACTATAACATACGCACCAAGTTCAACGAAACACAACAGCCTGATTATCTGCTTTTTCTACTGGCAAAGTGCGTAAAAGCGGCCGTTCGCTACAATGCTCAGGGAGAATTTAATCAAAGTCCCGACAAGAGGCGGTTAGGCAAAAAGCCTGAGTCCATGCAAAGTGACCTGCTTAGAGTTTCAAAGCTTCTCAGAGGAAGGACCACCGTGTATTCATCTGACTATCAGGATGTTTTGAACATGGCTAACGCCGATGATTTGGTCTATATGGACCCACCATATCAGGGGACTGGTCAGAATGGCGGCTTCAAATATGCTGGCACCATTGAGTTTGATAGCTTCATGAATGCCCTCAACCTTTTGAATGACAACAATGTGCCTTATATCTTGAGCTATGATGGGCGCACAGGTGATAAGACTTATGGTAGCCCGATACCAGAAAGCTTGAATCTCACCAAAATTGAGATAAATGCGGGTCGTTCTTCTCAGGCAACACTTTTGAGCCGAGAGGAATATACATTTGAGGCGGTTTACCTGTCACCCGCCTTAACAGCTAAACTGGCTTCTAATCAAGCACCAGTTAATGAGGCGCTTCAAAGCGAACTTTTTGCCCACTAATGCCCGAAAACACCCCTCGTTTTCCAAAGGAATTCATAGAGCAAGTACAAGCAATCACCAACAAGAGAGCGAGGATAGTAATAGACCATATCATTGAACATGGCTTTATTACGACGGATGCACTTAAGGATACTTACGGCTATATCCACCCTCCAAGGGCTGCAATGGATGTCAAAGACGCAGGTATCCCTCTTGAAAGCTTCAAGGTGACAGGGAAACTAGGCCGGCCAATTAGCGCTTACCGCTTTGGAGACCTAACCAAGATGCTCACCGAACGAATAGCAGGTAGGGTAGCTTTCTCTAAGAAATTTAAGAAAGAGCTTTTTGAAGCATCAAATGGCCATTGCAGCATCTGTAATGGCAAATTTGAAGAACGCTACTTACAGGTTGACCACCGAGTACCCTATGAAGTAGCGGGTGATTTGTCTGACAGAGAGCACAAGGATTTTATGCTCCTTTGCGGCTCGTGCAATAGGGCGAAGTCGTGGTCATGTGAGCACTGCAAAAACTGGAAGGACGTAAAAGACCCCAGTATCTGCATGGACTGCTATTGGGGCAGTCCATCACACTACCACCACATAGCGCTGGAGCAAGTAAGGCGCCTTGACATTCAGTGGAACGGGGATGAAGTGCAGTATTATGATGCTATCAAGCTCATTGCTGAACAGCATCAAATCGAGCTACCTGAGCTTATCAAGCAGCTCATTGCAGCTAATGGAAAAAGTGACCCTGAATAGGACTTTAAGCAAAACGGGTTACTCCTTTGGAGTAGCCCGTTTCTATTTTTCGTCCCTTAACATAATGTAGCTTCTCAGACCATCCCCGGAATAAGTACGGTTTTACTCCCCACCGCCCCGACTCGCCAAACGTGGTACTTTTCCGGTTTAGGGCCTTAAAAAACGGGGCCGATTTACCGGCCCGTCAGTGCTTCATCTTCATGCCCGTTTTGCCCTTGCCCAACTGGTCGAGCGCGGCGCGGAAGCCGGTAGCCAGCTGCGCGGCAGGGCCACGGCCGTAGTAGTGCAGGAACATCATGCGCGGCTGGTCAAACAGCATGTGGTTGTGCACGGCCACGACCTCCAAATTATGGGCGCGCAGGGCCTTTATCACCGGGTTTACTTCGTGCTCCAGCATGGCAATGTCGCCGGCCACGTGCGCGTCAGCCTGCTGGCCGGCGAACGCGGCCCACGAGTTCAGGCCGATGGCGGCGGTCATTTCCGTGCCCATCATCACCGATTGCAGGTCCGCCCGGCCCACGGTGTACTTGTAGGTCGGCCCGTTCACTGTGCCTGGTACCCCACCAGCTTATCAAGCGCGGGGATGTCAAACAGCTCCTTGCCGGTGGGCGGTCCGGCGCTGGGCGTGGCGTTGTTGCCCGCCTGCGCGGCCGGGGTGCCGCCGCTGGGCTTCGGCTGGTTGGCCGGCAGCAGCTTGGAATCCTTCAGCGCGGCGGCAAACTTGCGGGCCAGTTCGGCCGGGGCGCCCATGCCGTGGATGTGCATGTAGAAGATGCGCGGCTCTTCGTAGAAGAAGTGGTTATGTACGGCCCCGATTTCCAGCCCCTGGGCCAGCGCGGCCGACATGAGGGGATTTACTTCCTCTTGCAGCAGCACCGTATCGCTCATGAGCATGGCCGATTTGCCGTCCAGCGTGTGCTTGATGGCCACCCAGCCGCCAAAACCGAAGGAGATGGGCACCGGCTCGCCCTTGATGGTCACTTTGAGGTCGTTGCGCGGCAACGGGGTGCTGTGCGTGGCCTGCGCCTCCACGTAGGCCCCTTTCTTGCCCATCGCGGCCTCGATGGCGGCAATGTCGGCCGCGCTCAGCGGCGGGGTTTTGCCGGGAGCCGGGGCTCCGGCGAAGGAAGGCAAGGGGCCTAGCAGCAGCGGCGTGGTGGCCAGCGCCGTGGTTTTGAGCCAATCACGACGAGAAAAACGAAAATCTGACATGGGACGAGGAATAGATGAGACTGCTTAGGGTACGTAAGTAATGTGTAGCCAAGGCAATAAATGCTCAGCTAGCCCACTCTACAAGGTGGTATTCTTACAAGGGGGCGGGCTTACATGAAAGTTTACATCCACCCCTTTGCAAAAAGCCTCCAAACCCCGTATTTGCCCCGTTTAAGGCCGTTTTCAGGCTTAAACGCCCTACTGTGGGAAATACTTTTGGACCACCTTCGGATTGTCCCGTTTCAGGTCCCAATAGCCCTTCGTCAGCCAATCCAGCGCCGCCTTTTTCTTGGCCTGCTCCTGCTGCAATACCACTACCTGCGCCTCAGCTGCTGCTTTCTTCTGCCATAGGTAAGTGCTCAGGCTGACCAGGGCCAGCACCAACGCAATCACCCCCAACCCTAGCCGGCCACTGGTAAAGCCCCATACCTGGCCCACCACGGGCACGCTGCGCGGAATCCGGTCAATCACCTGCTGCAGCTGCGCCGTGCCCGTGGTGAGCGTATTTTCCACCTTCGCGGGCGTGGCCAGGTGCGGCTGGATGGCCTCGGCAATGCCTGGTAATTGATGGTAAACCGCACCTCCTGCTTCACCTTGGCCAGCACCTCGTCCAGCTCGGCCCGGCTCACCGGCTTGCCCTGCTCTAAGCTGCGCTTGTTCAGCGCCTCGATGCCCCGCCGTAGCGCGTTGATGTCTTGAAGTAGCTCTTGCATACGTCGTTGCTGAAAAGTTAATCCCCCATTTCAAAGCCTCGGGACTGCTGCTTGCTCGGCTGCTGCTGGGCCTGCCGCTCTTTGGCCTGGGCGTACTCGGCCGCCAGCTTAGCCAGCGCGTAGTCCTGGCCCACCTGCTGCCACGCCTGGGCCGGGTCCTGGCCTAGCTCGCGGGCCTTGGCAAAGCCCGTTTCCAAATTGCCGGCGCTGTACTCGCGGCCCACCTGGCTGCCCTTCACCCGGTGCCCGTCCTGCGCGAACACCACCCCGGCCGGGCTCCCGTCCTTGCGCCGCGTCAGCTCCAGTTCGATGCCTCGGGGCCGTAGGGCTTCGCGCAGCTCGTCAAAGCTGCGGGCCTGGCCCGCCGTATAGCTCAGGGCGCGGCCGATATCCTGCCGGGCGCGGCTCCACTCGGCCGACTGTTCCTCCTTCGGGGTCGTGGCTTTCACCTGGGCCGGGGTGGGGCCGATTTCGCGGGCCTGCTTCCGGCCCACCTGGTCGGCTACGATTAGCCCGTACTCCTGCTCGATGCCCTTGCACACGTCCACGCTCCGAGAGCGGATAAATTGGTCGCTCACCGTCTGCCCGTCCAAATCCACCCGGTTTACCACCAGGTGCATATGCGGGTGGGTCTTGTCCTGGTGCCGCACCACGGCCCATTGCGTGTTCTCCGGGTCTATGTTCAGCCCCTTTAGGTAGTCCTGGGCAATGCGGCCCATCACCTCGTTGGTCAGCTTCTCCTTTTCCTCGACCGGAAAGGCCAGCGCGACATGCAGCACCGCCTTGCCTAGCCCTGGGCGCATGGCCCGCACCGCGTCGAAGTCCGCCGCCATGTGGTCGGCGCTGTCGGTGCGCACCCCGTGCGCGGCCAGCACCTCGGCCCCTTTGCCGGGGGCCTGCTCCTGTAGCACGTACCGGCACATGGCCCCGAACGACTGGTTCACCTTCACCTTGCCAATCATGACGCTTCGCCCGCAAGCCGCTTCAACAAGTGGTGCATCTGCCGAGTACCGTTGTGGCTCCGGTCCGCTGGTCCTGGCCCAAGTGGGCCAGCTTGGTGAGCTGGTTTAGGTTCGCCGCCATGCCGGCCAGCTGCGCCAGCTGCCGCGCTTCCTCTGGGGTCGGCGGGGCCTGCAGTTTCGTGGCCGTGTTCTGCTTGCGCCATACCGACCGCAGCACTTCGCCCTGGCTCAACTTGTACCGCTCGGCCTCCTGGGTCAGGCGCTCGTGCTCGGCGTCGGTCAGCCGGACGCTCACGACGTGGCGCTGTTTTTCGGCCAGCGGGCCGGCCTTCCGGCCGCCTTTTCGGGGGCGGTGGGGAGTGGATTCAGTGGCTGCTAGGTCTGCCATAGGTGGGTCCCCGAAGGGGCAAGTGTAGTGAGCCCAACGGGCGAACGGGTTTTGGGGATTGCGCGAAGCGCGATTCAGGAAACACGTCTTGCGAAACACGTTGAACGACGCGGGATAGGCCCACAAGATACGGCTCCCCGCACGCACGCGCAACGCTTGGCCCACTCTTTTCGCTGCGCCTCCCAGTTGGTCTTACCGTTGGTTTCCGTTCCAACTCTTGCACCCTCCCGGTTGCCTCTTGCCTCCTACTCCTGGTGCTCCCCTGCCGGCAACGTGGCCACCTTGCTCTGGCCTCCAGCTGCCCCATTTGGTCACCTTCCTCCCTGGTCATTGCCTCCTGTCCTGGTGCGCTTGCTTTCCCCTCTTGTACTCCTTTCCTGACCTGTGGCCTTAGCTGCTACTGTTTCTGTGGGCGCAGTATTCCGGAGTTCAAAGCAGCACATAAGCTCAACAATAAGGTTTATAAACCGTTGATTGCCAATAATATATACTTTATTGAATGCGCGCAAGTCACTGGCTTCTAGGGCTTTGTTGTTTTTTTGTTTTTCTCGCGCCAGTGCCTGATTGAACAGTCCTAAAAGCCTTTTTTCCTCGCGCGAGACACAAGTTGTGTATTTATAAAGCTTTGTTCTATTTGAGAGGCTTGCAACTCATTGATTTAAAGTTATTTGTGACACTCCAAAAAGACTTTTCATGTGTGAGAAAAGACTTTTCATGTGT
>NZ_JZIR02000108.1:0-611 GCF_000961955.2 Hymenobacter sp. AT01-02 | reverse complement strand
GAATGCGGGCCAGTTTGAGGGACTCACCAAATTACCACAGCTGGCGAGCCTCCTCGGTATAGATGGCTTGCCGCCTGCCGCACTAGAGCAAATTCCATATCAGGCCCTGGCTAGCCGTGGGCTTGATCAACCAGTGAGTGGCCCTACCTCCGCGGAATACAGCAGCCTCAACTATAACTTTGTTGTGTATAGCAAAACTGCTTCATTGCTACGGTATCTGGCAGCTTATGTGGGGCAGGAGAAGTTTGATGAGGCCATGCACGCCTATTACCAGCGCTGGCAGTTTCGGCACCCCTACCCTGCCGACATGCAGGCAGTGTTTGAAGAAGTAACGGGCCAACCCCTGGGGTGGTTTTTTAAGCAAATGCTCACCGCCCAAACTCGCTACGCCGCTGCCGTGTCGGATCTGCTGGTGGAGGGGCAACTGGTGAAGGTGCTGATTCGCAATGACTCGCAGGCTCCCTTTGCCGTACCCGTTGCTACGCTTGATGCGCAAGGCAAGGTCCTTGAAACTCAATGGACTCCGGTGTTTGGGGCGAGCGAGGACGACGAAACCGATGAGGTGCAACTAAACTTTCGTCGTGAAGGTGTTGCTAGTGTCGTTATCGACC
>NZ_JZIR02000107.1:0-4103 GCF_000961955.2 Hymenobacter sp. AT01-02 | reverse complement strand
CAGCCAGGTGCTGTGGGTACCGGCGGCCAGCCGCAAGGCCCGTCACCACTTGGCCGCGCACGGACTGCCGCAAGCCTTACCGTTTGTGCTGTCGGTGCGCCTCGACTCCTTCGGGCGGCTGTGGGCCGGTACCCTCAACGGCCTCTACGTATGGGAAGCCGGGGCTACTACCGGCGCGGCCCCACCCGTGCGCCCTCTCCCTACGCGGCTAGCCCCCCAGGATGGCGTGCCGACCAGCATGAACTCCGAGCGCGTGCATCAGCTCTACGAAGACCGAAATCAGGTGATGTGGCTGTGCGCCTCCGCTGGCGGGCTTAATAAGGTTGATTTACTCCAGAAAAAATTCGGGCACCTGCGCCGCCAGCTTGCCGGCCCGCTCACGACGGCCAGCAATTATATCAACGCCATTTACAAAGAGGAAGCCACGCATACGCTGTGGCTGGGCACCCGCAACGGCATTGCGGCCTATGATCTGGCCACGCAAACCTACCGGCACTACCTGACCCAAGCCACCGATGCCTCCCGCACAATCGACGTGTCGGTTATTTTTCAGGCTGCCGATGGCACCCTGTGGTTTGGCACTCGCAATGGCGGCTTCGCCACCCTGCGCCGCCCAGCGGGTGGGGGGGCGCCACGCTTCACGTTTACCCGGCAGCTACCGGGTGGGGTAAGCCTGGCAGGGGCTATCGAGTCTATTACCCAGGACCGCTGGGGGACTATCTGGCTGGCCAGCTTTGAGTGGGGCCTGGTGCGCCTATCTCCCGATGGCCGCCTGCTAGCGCGCTATAACCGCACGCAGGCCACCTGCCCTCCGAGCAGCTGACCTACCTGCTCTATGACGCGTCGCACGATGTACTATGGGTGAGCACGCACGATGCCGGCCTGCTGAAACTGCGCCCCACCGCTGACTCCGTGCGCCTGCTGGCGCACTATCAGTACGCACCCGGTCAGCCCAATAGCCTGCCCGTCAACTACGTGTGGCCCCTGCTGCTGGATAAGGCCGGCAGCTTGTGGATTGGAACCATTGGCGGCGGGCTGCTGCGCCTCGCGCCCGATGCACAGGGCCACGACCACCTGAGCAGCCTGGCCCGCTACTTGCCCGAAACTGACGTGGAAAGCCTGCTGGCCGACGACGACGGCAACTTGTGGGTGGGCGGCACGGGGCTGTACCGCTTCACGCCCACCAATCGCCAGTATTTGCGCTATGATGTGGCTGATGGCTTGCAAAGCAACGCCTTCAAGATAAACTCGGCGGCGCGCGCCCAGGATGGGACGCTGTACTTTGGCGGGATTAACGGGCTCAATTACTTTCAGCCAGGGCGCATTCTGGCCAACCGCCGTCCGCCGCAGGTGCAGTTTACCGAACTGCGGGTGATGAACCGGCCGGTGGCTGTGGGCCGCCCCTTCAACGGGCGGGTGCTGCTGCCTGAGGCCTTGCCCCGCCGCCCGCCGCTGACCCTACGGGCGGCCGAAAACAACTTCTCGGTCGAGTTTGCGGCCCTGAACTACGTCAATCCGCAAAAAAACCAGTACGCCTACCGGCTGCTGGGCTACCAGAACGACTGGGTCAGCCCCGGCTATGGGCAGCGCTCGGCTACCTTCACCAACCTACCCTCGGGGCACTACACGCTGCAAGTAAAGGCCTCCAACGGGGAAGGCAACTGGTCGGGCACATCTGCTAGCTTGTCACTGGAGGTACTAGCCCCCTGGTACCGCACCAGTTGGGCCTACGCGCTCTACGCACTGGCCGCGCTGGGAGCCGTGGGTCTGTACCGGCGGGTGGAAATGGCGCAGCAGCGGCTGCAAAGTAAGCTGGCGCTAGAGCAGTTTAAGGTGGAAAAAGAGAAAGAGTTGACCAATCTCAAGCTGGGCTTTTTCACTAACATCAGCCACGAACTGCGCACCCCGCTCACCCTGATACTAGGGCCAGTGGAGGACATCATGCGCGGCGAGCGAGTACCCGATTTGCTGAGCAAGCTGCGGCCCGTGCAGCAGCAGGCCCGCAAGCTGCACGAGCTAGTAAACCAGCTGCTCGATTTTCGGAAGGTAGAGAGCGGCCACGTGCCGCTGCGGGCCAGCTACACCGCCGTGGCTCCAGTGCTTACCCGCGTATTCGGCACGTTTGAGGACCAGGCCCGCGAGCGTGGCATCGAGCTGGTGTTGGACGTGCCGGCTGCGCCCGTTGCGCTGTACTTCGACCCCAGCAAGCTGGAAATCATCCTGACCAATCTGCTGGCCAATGCTCTCACCTACACCCGTGCGCAGGGCCGCGTGGTACTGGGAGCGCGGGTGATAGGTGCGGCGGGCAACGAAGCCGTGACGGAAAACGCGCAGGTGGTCGACAACTACTTGAAAATTAGTGTTTCGGACACGGGCATTGGCATTGCCGCTCATGAGCTGCCGCATATTTTTGATGTGTATTACCAAGCCTCGCATACCACCGCACTTGGCGGGGTGGGCACGGGTATTGGGCTGGCCCTGGCGCGGCAGTTTGCCGAGCGGCACGGCGGCCAGCTACTGGTAGCCAGTACAGTGGGCGTAGGCACTACCTTCGAGCTGCGCCTGCCATTCGGCCGCCAGCACCTGCTGCCCGAAGATTTGCAACCCGAAAACTCGCCCGAACCGCTTACGGATAAAGCGGCGGAAAGCCTGCTCGAGCCGCCTACTGGCAAGGAGCCCGAAAGCCTGCTACCCGCTACTCCAGAAGCGGCTGGGGGGGCAGAACTATCAAGCTTGCTCATAGTGGAAGACAGCGACGAGCTGCGCGCGTACCTGCAGCAGCTTTTTGCCGCCGACTACCGCGTCGCGGTGGCTGAAGACGGCGTGGCGGGCTGGGAGCAGGTGCTGGCCCAGCTACCCGACCTGATTGTTTCGGATGTGATGATGCCGCGTGCCGATGGCCTAGAGCTGTGCCAGCGAGTAAAGCAGCATCCCAAAACCAGCCACATTCCAGTCGTGTTGCTGACGGCGCGCACGGCGGCTACCCACGAGCTGGAGGGCCTAGGCGTAGGGGCCGACGAATACGCGAGCAAGCCCTTCGATTCAAGCGTGCTGCGGGCCAAAGTGGAAGCCTTGCTGCGCAACCGGCGCCGGATGCACGAATATTACCAACGCCAGATACTGCTGGAACCCACTGAATTGGTGGTGCCCGATGCTGACCGGCAATTTCTCGAAGCCGCCATGGCGGCGGTAGAGCAGCACCTAAGTGATGTTGATTTTAAGGTGGCCGAGCTGAGCGCTGCGCTGGCCATGAGCCAGTCGACCTTTTACCGCCGCCTCAAAACCCTGACGGGGCAGACGGCCGTCGAGTTCATTCGGGATGTGCGCCTGAAGCGAGCTGCCCAGCTTCTCACGCACTCGCAGCTGCGCATAGCCGAAATAGCGGATGCTGTCGGCATTGCCGATGCCAACTACTTCCGGGTTATTTTTCAAAAGCGCTTCGGTCAAACTCCTTCGGAATATGCCCGTCAGCACCGGCCGGAAGCGACCAGGCCGTAGGGGCGCCTAACTGCCTACCCACAACAAAAGCCCGCCTCCACTAGCTGGAGGCGGGCTTTTGTTGTGGGTAGGCGGCGCGCTATTCCTTCACAAACCGTAGCCGGGTGGTTTGGGTAGCGGTGGCAAGCTCCACTAGGTACAGCCCGCTTGGCAGGTCGTGCACATCTAGCGCGCCGTCGGCGCCGGTTAGCGGTAGGCTACGCACCACTTGGCCTGTCATGTTGAGGATGCGGGCGCGGGTGTCGCGGCTGCTCTGCGGCAGATTGATGTGCAGCACGTCGCGCACTGGGTTTGGATAAAGCGTAGGGCTAGCATCGGCCGTGGCGGGCTGAGCGGCGAGGGTGGTAGCCATGCGGGCCGCCGCGGGGCTGCCAAAGCCCCATTGGGCGTTGGCATTGGTAGTATTGGCCCACTGGCCTACATCAGCGCCATTGGTAGTGCGGCCCATGCCATCGAGGTAGAGGCTAGTAGTGCGGTTGCGGATGCGGTAGAAATCACCGTCAAACTGCTCTACTGCCCAGTGCTGGTTGGGGCTGCCGCTGTTGCCGTACTGGCCTGCTGTGGCGCCGTTAGTAGTGCGGCCCATGCCGTCGAGGTACAAGCCG
>NZ_JZIR02000106.1:0-680 GCF_000961955.2 Hymenobacter sp. AT01-02 | reverse complement strand
CCGGCGCTACCTTGGCCGACCTGAAGCGGGAGCGGCGCTCGGAGCTGGCCGGGGAGTTTGCCGACCGTCACGCCGACCTTGTGCGCTGGGGCGATGCTCAGGCCGCCTACGCCAAACCCCAGCGCGGGCGCGAGTACGCCGACAAGTCCAACCCGGCCTCGACCTATAAGGTGGTGGAAGTATGGCCAGCCCGCACGTTTAACCCCGCCGTGCACCACGTGTGGCCCATCCCGCCCATCGACCTGAACAATTCCAAAATTGCCCAAAATCAGGGTTGGTAATTTCTCGCGCCCGTCTCTTACCCCACGGCCTGCTGGTTGGGGTGAAGAGGCGGGCCTTCGTGTTTTTCATGCGCAATTCGTTTCGCTACGCAGCCGCAATTCTGTTGCTGGCTTCCGTTACAAAGGCCCAGGCCCAAACGCCCCGCTTCCAACCGGCCCAGCCCCTGGAACAGGGCCACTCCCACAACGACTACTGGCGGCCGCATCCCTTAACGGATGCTTTGCAATTGGGCTTCAAAAGCGTGGAGGCCGATATTTTCCTGGTGGACTCCACCTTACAGGTAGGGCACGAGCGTGCCGCGCTAAACCCAGCGCGCACCCTGCAAAGCCTCTACCTGGACCCCTTGCAGAAGGTGCGCTCCGCGGGCCAGCTGTATACCAGGCCCGCAGAGCTATGGC
>NZ_JZIR02000105.1:0-1302 GCF_000961955.2 Hymenobacter sp. AT01-02 | reverse complement strand
ACAAGGCGTTGGTCGACCTGCCCTGCCCCGCCCGATGGGTTGGCCCCGCCAACGGAAGAACCGGTAGGTGTGGGCGAGGTAAACGGAATACCATCAATCACATACAGCGGCTCACTACCCGTAAAGGAATTTGCACCACGAATGGTCAGGCTGATACCCGCGCCGGGGGCTCCGTCGCTGCGGTTCACCTGCACGCCCGCCACTTGTCCTTGCAGCCCTTGGTTAATGCTGGTAGGAATGGTCTTCAGGATGTCCTCGGTTTTCACGGATGATACGGCCCCGGTCACGTCGCTCTTTTTTTACTGAGCCGTAGCCAATAACAACAACCTCTTCTAGGGCCTTCTGGTCGGTTTTTAGCCGCACATTAACTGTAGATGAGGCGTTTGCCGTTATTTCTTTGGTTTCATATCCTATAAAGGAGAAAACCAGCGTGTTGCTACCCGCAGGAAGAGTTAGCGAGTAGGCTCCCTGAGCATCTGTGATAGTGCCCGTGCTGGTGCCTTTCACAGCTATACTAACGCCTGGCAAACCACTGTTATCTGTCACACCTGTAACAGTTCCTTTTATAACAGCTTGCGCCCAGGATTCTACTGAAATTAGCAGCAGTATGAGTAGACAGAGAAGAGGTAAAGGCTTCTTCATAGAAGGAAATGAGTAGTTGTGGGAATTTTTGGGGGTAGTGTGCAGAAAACAGAAGGCATGAAAGTCTCTGCCCCTAGTTTTTGAGAACAGGAGAACAACCTCGCATCAAGAGGCAAAATGATGCAAACAAGCTACTTACTGGCGCTTACTTCCTTGCGTCGACGGATAGAGAGTCACTTATCCTCTAAAGCCTTCGCATAACTGTCGATGACAGGGCTACGGAGCGTAGCTTCTATGACATATAAACAGAAACAGCTTAGCATTAACTATTGACTGTAAACGCGTTGCTAGCAAAAACTATCTCTAAGGGAGTTTGTGCTTAGGTGAACTTAAACACAGCTGTACAGGACTAGAAACCGTTTGCAATGAAAATTTACGATAAATCTAAATCGATTTAGTAATGAAAAAGCAACAAACAATCTACCTTAATACACACCAAGCTCTCTCGCTACTTGTAAAGTACAATGGTGCATCACCAGGGATTAGCTCATAAATACTCTTATACTTAAAAAATCATATTTCTTTTATGATACTTTTATGACAATTATTTCATCATTTTTAAACAAATGACAAAATTTTGCACCTACTGTCTTGTTTCAAAATCTTCCTATAGCACAACTCTAGCTCAATAGAAAAAATATATTTTTCTAATACGAAGAG
>NZ_JZIR02000104.1:0-48722 GCF_000961955.2 Hymenobacter sp. AT01-02 | reverse complement strand
GGGCCGCCGCCATTCTAAAAAGCAAGCGGATGGCTCCTACAACCAGCCAACGGGCCCCAAGCATATAGCTTGGCCCCGTTGTGTTGTAGGAGCTGTATTTAGTTATTCAGCGCTGCCGAAACCGGCGGTGTTCAGCTCGTCGGCAGCGGCGCTACCGCGGTAGCTTTGGTTGCGGGTAGTGATGATGGGCTGGCTTGTTTCGTCGGAGTTGAAGCCCGCCAAATAATCCGAGCTGCTGGGCTGGTAGCTACCGCCCACACGATTTTCGTTTTGCCGGTCGAAACCACTCCACTGGCCGGGGCCGCGGTCCATACGGCGGCTGTCATCGGCCTGGGAAGCGGACGTGTACGCACCGGAGCGGTAGGTTTGCTGAGCACCTCTGTAGGTTGCGCTGGCACCCTTGCTTTTAGCCTTGCCCGACGACTTGCCCGAACGCAACGCCAGGTAGCCCAAGCCGGCTAATGCAGCAACACCGGCTACTTTCTGCGTTGTGCTAAGGTTGCCTACCTTATTCCAGGAGTTTGAGCAGAAGTCGCGCACGCCCTGAGGCAGCTGGTCAACTACTTTTTGCAAGTCGGCATATTCCGTCCAGCTTTTGCCAGCAGCTTTGGGGCTAGAAGACTTAGCGGTGCTGGCGTCGCTGCGCCGTAGCTAGCCTGTGGTACACTTTGTGATTGGTCAGAGGCCGTCAGACCTTCAGCAGCGTTGGTAGTAGGGGTGGGAATGGCAGGTTGATTGGGTTCCATGGGGTGCAGATTAGAAAGTAAGGAATAGAAGCGCCACTGGGTGGTAGCAAAGGATATGCGCAAGAAACGGGTAGTAGGTTGCGGACGGGGGCGTATTTCTTCCGGCCGGGGCGGTGCTACTAGAGTTTTTCAGCAATACTGAAAGCCAAAGCCACGGCCTCCGTAAGGCTTTTTCGTAAAATTGTACCCATGAAAAACCTACTCCGCTCAGACCGCCCTTTTCGTCTCAACGGCCGCCTATGGGTAGAAACCGATGAGGACCGATTCATGGGTATTGGGCGCTTGGAGTTGCTGTTGCAGATTCAGGAGCAGGGCTCCATATCCAAGGCAGCTCAGCACATGGGAATGTCGTACAAGCGGGCCTGGGACTTGGTTAGCTCCCTAAATGCCCAGTCGGCTCAGCCCGTGGTGATTACGCAGGCAGGAGGGAAGCGCGGCGGCGGCGCAGAAGTATCGGCGGAGGGGCAGCAGCTTATTGAGGAGTTCCGGGCGCTCCAGGAGCGGTTTCAGGAATTTATGCGGGTAGAAGCGGTCCGGCTTCTGTAAAGTCCTAGTGGCATTTTGGGGCCTGTCTAGTGCGCTAATCCGGGCACTTCTCGGGCAGATGATAGTAGGAAATGCCCCGAGGCGGCAAACCATTTGGCTTGCCCATCGTTATGTTTGTAAAAATATAGCGCATGCCCAACGCTACCCTTGGTTTCCGGTTTTCTCCTGCTCTCTTCCTGCCCCTGCTTAGTGGTGTGCCCTTAGCTGGGTACGCCCAAACCCGGCCGCTCTCACCTGATACCACCCGTCGCGTGCAACAGCTGGGCGAGGTAGTAGTGGCCGCTTCCAAGGTAGAGGAAAGCATTTTGCAGTCGCCGGTGACGGTGGAGAAGCTGAACGCGCGGCAGCTGCGCCTCACGCCCGCGCCTTCTTTCTTCGATGCGGTTGAGCACTTGAAGGGTGTACAAGTAGTTACCCCTAGCCTGAGTTTCAAGGTGATAAACGCCCGGGGCTTCACCAACACTACCAACGTGCGCTTTGTGCAGCTCGTGGATGGTATTGACAACCAAGCGCCGCACATCGGCGGGCCAATAGGCAACGTGCTAGGGCCCAGCGACCTGGATATTGGTACGGTGGAGATAGTGCCGGGCACGGCGGCCGCTTTGTACGGTCTCAATGCGATTAATGGACTAGCTAACTTCTCTACCAGAAACCCCTTTCTAAGCGAAGGTCTCAGCGTGCAACAGAAGGTCGGTGTCAACCACGTCAATGACCCGTACACCAGGGCGCGGCCTTTCACCGAAAGCAGTGTGCGTTATGCTAAGGCGCTCAGCGCTAAGCTGGCATTCAAGGTAAATGGCACCTATCTGCGCGGGTACGACTGGATGGCTACCGATCAAACCGACATCAACCCCAATGGGAACGCCACTACCGGCTTGCTGGGCGACGACAACCCTGCCCGCGACCCGGTAAGCAGCTACGGCAATGAGTCGTCGAACCGCTCGATGCTGACGCTGGGCGGCAAAGCGTACCAGGTGGCCCGCACCGGCTACCGCGAACGGGACGTGGTGGACTACCACCTGCAAACCCTCCGGTACGATGCCGCCCTGCACTATAAATTGACCCAGAACGCCGAACTAGCTTACACCTACCGGGGTAGCAACTTCGACAACGTGTACCAGCGCAGCAATCGGTTTCAGCTCGACAACTACCATTTGCAGCAGCATGCCTTGCAGTTCACCACGCCGGTAGTGCAGGCGCGCGCCTACTTCACCCAGGAAAATACCGGCAAGAGCTACAACCTGCGCTCCGCCGCCGAAAACCTGGACCGCAGCTACAAGCCCGATGCCCAGTGGAACCGAGAGTATACAGCCGCCTGGAACGCAGCCGTTCAGAACGGCCAATCTGTTGCGCAGGCCCATGCCACGGCCCGCGCCGCGGCCGATGCCGGTCGTTTCCAGCCCGGTACGCCCGCCTTTCAGCAGCGCCTCGATTCGCTGACCAACATCAACAACTGGGACCAGGGTGCAGCTTTGCGGGTACGCGCCAACTTGCTGCACGCCGAGGGCCAAGTGAATGTGGGGGAGACCTTGCGCCGGAGCACCCAGGTAGGCTTTCCAACCTGGGCCGACTTGTTGGTGGGGGCGGACTACCGCACGTACTACATTGAGCCCGACGGCAACTACTTTATCAACCCCGAGCAAGGGCAGGACCCGTACAGCACGCTGACCTACGGCAAAACGGGCGGCTTTGTGCAGGCTGGCGCGCGCCTACTGCCCGGCGAGAAGCTCCGCCTCACAGCCACCCTGCGGGCCGACAAGAATGACTACTTCAGTACCCGCTTCAACCCGCGCTTCACGGCGGTGTACTCGCCTACCCAGCGCCACAACTTCCGGGTAAGCTACCAAAGTGGCTACCGCTTCCCGAGCTTGTTTGAGGGATTTTCCAACGTGAATAGTGGTCAGGTGAAGCGCATTGGGGGCCTAAGGGTGATGTCGGACGGAGTGTTTGAGAACAGCTACCTGCGTAGCTCCATTGATGCCTTTAACGCGGCCGTAACGCGCGACCGAAACACCAACGGGTTGACCCAAACCCAAGCCATTGCAAAAAATCAGGGGAGGTTGGTGAAAAATCCCTACACCTACCTCAAACCCGAGTACATCAAGTCCCTGGAAGTGGGGTACAAGGCGGCCTTGCTGCCCGGTGGGCGCCTGCTGGCCGACGTGGACTTCTACTACAATACGTACCGAGACTTCATTGCTCAGGTGGAAGCCTACGTGCCTGTTAACTCGGCTGGCGAGCCGCTCAATACGGGCGCCGACCTCAACGGCATTGCTACTGCCCTAAACGCCCGCTCTGGCCAGGCCCGCTACCGCCTCTGGACCAACTCCCAAAGCCAGGTGTATAACTACGGCGGCTCCCTGGGCTTGCGCTACGACGTAACAGACGGCTACCTAGCGGGTGCCAACGTGACCTACACCCGCCTCGACCGCACTGAATCGGGCGACGGACTAGAGGACGGCTTCAATACTCCCCGCTGGGCGTATAATCTGAGCGTGGGGAATGAAAACGCGTACAAAAACTTCGGTTTCGGCCTCAACTACCGCTGGCAGGCCAAGTACTATTCTCAAACGTTCCTCGTCAGCGGGTACGTACCCGCCTACAGCACCCTTGATGCGCAACTCAGCTATCGGTTGCCCCAGCCCAATCTGCGCTTTAAGCTTGGAGCCAGCAACGTGCTAAACCAGTATTATGTGAGCTACCTCGGCGGCCCCAGCATTGGCGGGCTATACTACTTGCAAGTGACGTACGGACTATAGGCCATCGGTGCGCCAGCTGCCTCTGTGGTGGCAAAAGACCACCTACCTTGGCGTATTGTTTACGTGGTCTTTCGGATATGCTCGACGCCCTTCATACCTACTTCCACAATAAGATCCAGTTCACCGAATCCCAGCTTATGGAGCTGGAGGAACTGCTGACGCCCCGCCACGTCGCCAAGCACGAGGTGCTAGTGCGCCAGGGCGAAATAGGGCGGG
The DNA here is from genome assembly GCF_000961955.2 of Hymenobacter sp. AT01-02. Lineage (NCBI taxonomy): Bacteria > Pseudomonadati > Bacteroidota > Cytophagia > Cytophagales > Hymenobacteraceae > Hymenobacter > Hymenobacter sp. AT01-02. The sequence continues at coordinate 44,455 of NZ_JZIR02000104.1, read as the reverse complement.
TAGGAGCATTCGTGGTGCGCGGCTGCTTGCGTAGTTACGTTACCGATACTCGTCAGAAGGAGCACATCATTCAGTTTGCGCCCGAGAACTGGTGGATTTCCGATCAGCACAGCCTCACTAAGCAGGAAGCCTCCCTATTTTCTATTGATGCCCTGGAGGATTCCGACGTGCTACTGTTCAGCGGCGAGTTCTACCGCCGCTTTCAGTCATTTGGCCCCGCATTTCAAGGCTTCTTTTACCAACTGCTTCAGAACAGCTTAGTAGCCATGCAGCGGCGGCTAATTGGAGTGCTTAGTGCCCCCGCCGAAGAGCGCTACCAAGAATTTCTGCACTTGTATCCGACGCTTGCGCGGCGCCTGCCCCAGCGGCACATTGCCGCCTACCTTGGCATCACCCCCGAATCGTTGAGCCGCATTCGAAGTGAACTGGCCCGTAGTTAAGCAGAAGAGGTGCCTGAAGCAACAGTGTGAACAGCAGTGGCGCCTTGCTAATACAACCGCTATATCCGATAAAATATAACGTTAGTTGTTTTAGGGCAATGCACAGTCCACTATTGATGGATCTGATATTTAGAATAAGTATGTATATGTGTCTAAAGAACTGAAAGTTAGATGGTCACTGTTGAGTGTTTTTCTATATAGGATTTTTGAAAGGAGAAATACGAGCAAAAGGATAACGTAGGAGGTTGGGGCGGCGTACAGGACAACAGTATGCTCAGTTGCTAGGGCAGCGCATACAGTCCTGTTCCACTCCTCAACACCTCATATTCTTTCTATGCTACATCAATCGACGAAAGCTCCGGGCGAAGCGGTAGCGGCTCCGCCACCCACCGGTACCGTCCGCCTGACCATCAATGGGCAGCAGCGCGAATTACAGATAGCTCCTTGGACTACTCTGCTGGATGCGCTGCGCGAATACCTGGACCTGACCGGAACCAAGAAAGGGTGTGACCATGGCCAGTGCGGCGCCTGTACGGTGTTAGTAAATGGCAAGCGCATCAACTCCTGCCTAACGCTGGCCGTGATGCAGGAAGACGCCGAAATTACTACCATTGAGGGCTTGGGTACCCAGGAAAATCTCCACCCCTTGCAGCAAGCGTTCATCGACCACGATGCATTTCAGTGCGGATACTGCACGCCCGGCCAGATTTGCTCGGCCCAAGGGCTCATCAACGAAGGCAAAGCCCACACCGAAGCTGAAATTCGGGAGCTGATGAGCGGCAACATCTGCCGCTGCGGGGCTTACACCAATATTCTGGCGGCCGTGAAGGAAGTCGTAGACGCCAAAACTGCTTAAGCCATGAATAGCTTTACCTACTCCCGCGCTACGGCCGTCGAGGACGCCGTGCGCGAAAAGTCTACCCACCCAGATTCGGCTTACATCGGGGGAGGCACCAACCTGCTGGACCTGATGAAGGAAAATGTGGAGCGCCCTGTGCACCTCGTTGGCCTCAACAAGCTTCCGCTCACCACGATTGAACCTACTCCCGACGGCGGCTTGCGCCTGGGAGCCCTGGCTACCAACGCCGACACGGCGTGGAACGAGGAAGTAAAAAGCCGCTACCCGCTGCTGAGCCAAGCCATCTTGGCCGGTGCCTCGCCCCAGCTGCGCAACATGGCTACCGACGGCGGCAACCTGATGCAGCGCACCCGCTGCTACTACTTCTACGACACGGCTACTCCCTGCAATAAGCGTGAGCCTGGCTCGGGCTGCTCGGCCATTGGCGGCTACAACCGCATTCACGCCATTCTGGGCGCCAGTGAGCAGTGCATTGCCACTCATCCTTCCGATATGTGCATTGCCCTGGCTGCGCTGGAAGCGACAGTGCGCGTAAGTGGCCCCAACGGCGACCGGACCATTGCCTTCGAGGACTTCCACCGCCTGCCCGGCAACACCCCGGAGCGCGACAACAACCTGGAGCCTGGTGAACTGATTACGGGCCTGGACTTGCCGGCCAAAGGGTTTGAAAAGAACTTCACCTACCTCAAGCTGCGCGACCGAACCAGCTACGCCTTTGCCGTAATTTCGGTAGCGGCGGCCCTGGAACTGGAAGGCGACACCATTACGGATGCCCGCTTGGCGCTGGGCGGGGTAGCACACAAGCCCTGGCGCGACAAGGAAGCTGAGAACCTGCTGAAAGGCCAGCCTGCTACGGCTGATACTTTCCGCCGGGCCGCTGCCAAAGTGGTGGAAGGCGCCCACGGCTACGAGCACAATACCTTCAAGATTGAGCTAGCTAAGCGCGCCATTGTGCGCGCCCTCAAGCAAGCTGCCGAAGGCACCCAGCAAGCATCCGATGTCTTTTTAAACTCAAATCCATGAGCAATACAACCTACATCGGCAAACCTACCAGCCGCGTAGACGGCCCGGCCAAGGTGACGGGTGCGGCCAAATACTCCGCCGAATTCAACGTGCCCAACATGGCCTACGGCTGGGTGGTAAGTAGTCCCATTGCCAAAGGTACCATCACTAAAATTTACGCCGACGAGGTGCTGGCACTGCCCGGAGTGGTGCAGGTGTTCTCGCACGAAAATGTGCCCTCCCTGGCTTGGTTTGATAGAAACTACAAGGATGACGTAGCCCCCGGTGGCTCGCCCTTCCGGCCCCTGCACGATAACAAGGTAAAGTTCAGCCAGCAGCCCGTGGCCCTGGTAATAGCTGAAACGCTGGAACTGGCCCGGTATGCGTCCTCGGTGCTGCGCATTGAGTACGAGGAGGAAAAGCACGAGACCAGCATTGAAGACAAGCGGGACGACGGCTTTGAACCCGGCCGAGGCAAAACTGGCTGGATGCCGCCACCCCCGCCCCGCGGCAACCCCGACAAGGCCTGGGAGAATGCTACCCACCGCGTAGAGGCGGAGTACGTGCATGGTGCTCAGCACCATAACCCCATGGAAATGTTTGGCACCACCGTAGAGTGGCGCGGCGAAGGCAAAATCACGGCCTACGACAAAACGCAAGGCGTTGTCAATGTGCAGCAGTACCTGACAAAGATCTTTGGTCTGAGTAAGGATGATGCCCGCGTCGTGAACTTGTTCATGGGTGGCGGGTTCGGCTCGGGCCTACGCCCCCAGTACCAGGTATTCCTGGCAACGCTGGCGGCTCTGGAGTTGAAGCGCTCCGTACGGGTGACCCTCACGCGCCAGCAGATGTTTTCCTTCGGCCACCGCCCGCATACCTTGCAGTACCTTAAGCTAGGCACTAACCCCGACGGGACGCTGGCGGCCCTACAGCACCACGCCCTCCACGAAACTTCTCAGTTCGAAGACTACACCGAAAACGTAGTGAACTGGTCGGGTATGCTCTACCAGTGCGAGAACGTGAAGCTAGGCTACCAGCTTGCTAAGCTCGACGTGTTCACCCCCCTGGACATGCGCGCGCCGGGTGCGGCTACGGGGTCATTCGCTTTAGAAGTAGCCATGGATGAAATGGCGTACGCCGCCGGCCTCGACCCGCTGGATTTCCGCATTCGCAACTACGCCGAGAAGGACCAGAACATGGACAAGCCCTTTTCGAGCAAGAAGCTGCGCGACTGCTACCATCAGGGGGCGGCTAAGTTCGGCTGGGACCAGCGCAACCACGAGCCCCGCTCCATGCAGGATGAGAACGGCATGCTGGTAGGCTGGGGTATGGCCGGCGGCGTGTGGGATGCATCAATGCAAAAAGCCGCCGCTAAAGCCACGCTTACGGCCGATGGCAAGCTGCTGGTAACCAGTGCTGCGGGCGAAAACGGCACCGGTACCTACACCATCATGACCCAGATTGCGGCCCAAACCCTGGGTTTGCCAATCGAAGCCGTCACCTTTAAGCTTGGCGACACTGACTTTCCCGAGGCCCCCGTGCAAGGCGGTTCCTGGACGGCTGCCTCAGTAGGCACCGCTGTAAAGAATGTGTGCGAGGCAGTAGGGGAAAAGCTGCTCAAGTTTGCGAAGAAGATGGACGGCTCGCCCCTGGACGGCGCCAGCATGGACGAAGTGGAGTTTGTGAACGGCCAGATTCGCCTGCGTAAGGACCCAAACCAAGCGGTAGTTATCCGAGACGTGCTCCAGGCTAGCGGAGAAAGCAAGATTGAAACCGATAGCTCGGCCATGCCGAACTACCTCAAGCAGATGCCGTATTCGATGCACTCCCACAATGCGGTGTTTGCGGAGGTGAAGGTAGACCCAGACTTAGGCACGGTACACGTGACGCGCGTGGTAAACGCCGTAGCGGCGGGCCGTATCCTGAACACGAAAACCGCCCGTTCGCAGGTGCTTGGTTCGGTTGTGTGGGGAATTAGCATGGCCATGATGGAAGAAACCGTCATGGACCATAAGTTCGGCCGCTACATGAACCATAACTACGCCGAGTACCACGTGCCCGTCAATGCCGATATTCACGACATCGACGTGATTTTCGTGGAGGAGGAAGATGATATCGTAAACCCACTAGGGGTAAAAGGTATTGGCGAGGTAGGCCTACTTGGTGTGGCTGCGGCCATTACCAACGCGGTATACCATGCCACCGGCAAACGCGTCCGTGAGTTGCCTCTCTATCTGGATAAGCTACTCTAATAGCTATAAGAAGCTGTATAGCTTCGCAAAAAGCCTCGGCGCCGCAAGGTGCCGGGGCTTTTTGTATGTGTTCTGCGCTCCGAGTTCTACAACTTCTTTAATACCTCCGCGGCGTTTGTGTTCTTCGGATTCAGCTCCAGCGACTTCTGGTAGTTCATCCTGGCTAGGTCTTTATTGCCTGCGTTTAGGTAGGCTTCAGCCAGGCTGTCGAACGCGTTGCCGCTCCGCGGGTACAGCACGGTATTCAGCTTGAACACTTCCAGGGCCTTCTGCTTTTCGCCTTGGCGTAGCAGGCTATAGCCCCAACTGTTCAGGTCGCTTTCTGAGTGACGATAGTCTGTTTCGCGCTTCTTTATTTCGTTGGTAGTATTTACCGAGTAGCTGAGGCTGCGCTTTAGGAGAACAGGGTTCTTCGCCTGGCCGCGGGTAGCGCTGTAGGCTTTCGTAATGGCACTGACAACCAATGCTGGATTGTCGCCGAAAATATAGTGGCCGCAGCCGTAAGCCGTAATGAGTTCCCGGTTGGGTTGAGCGGCCGTAAATTCTTGGTGGCAGGCTTTCCAGCGGGCAGCTTCTGCCGGTTTAGGAATAAAGAAGTTGTCGGCTACCAAGTCAACAACCGGTATAGTGGCCGGAAACGGGGCGTTGCGCACCACCTGCACGGTAGCGGGGTAGTTGAGGCTTTGGTAATACCGGCCACGGTGCCCGGTTTTGTTTTGCTCGATGTCGGCTTGCATATCCTGCATCATGCCCGCCAGAAATTCGTTGGTTGCAAAGCAGGGCAGCATGGCGTCCAAAAGTACTACCGCCTGAACAGCCTTGGGGTGGCGTGCGGCATAGAGCGTGGCGTACAGTCCGCCGTAGGAGTGAGCTACCAGCATAAGTTCGTTGCCGTAGCCCAGCTTTTTAAGACCCGCTTCCAGCCCCTGCATGCCACTCAGAATGCCGTGTTGTGCATCTGCCGGCTCCTTGGAAAGCTCGCTTTTTCCGAAGCCAGCGCGGTCATAGGTGATTAGGGTAGCGCCGGTTACGGTGGCTAGAGGCTCTAGCAGCGGCTGCCATACGCGGGCGTCATCACCACCTCCCGCCTCAAATAAAATCGGTACGCCTTTGCCGTTGATGATGTGGAAGTGTAGCCGGTAGCCGCCAACGTCCACCAGGGTGTCAATGGTCTGGGCCTGTCCGCTGCGGGGGAATAGCAGCGCAAGGCAGCTGAGGAAGGCCAATACGTACCGCGTCATAGTGGATAGGAGGTGGGGTAAGAGTAGGAGTGTGGTTGCCACGCAACAGGATACATTGAACGGAATGCTAAACCTTGTATGCGGCAATAGCGCAGGAAGTGCATGTTCGCTCCCCAGCTAGTCACGTTTGCTTCTCGCAGGTTGCGAACGGCCCCTGCAACGCCAGCGTCAAGCTCGGCAGCCAGCACCATATACTGGCTACTCAAGAAAACCCGGCAAGCTGGTAAGCCAAGCAACAGCTTATAGCTCAGGATAAAGCCACGGCACGTAGCTATGCTTCAGCGGGAGGCAGGCGTTTCGAGGTTTCGTAGGCTAGCTCCAGATAGTGATTGTTGTTAAACTCAAATTCATGAATCACTTCCAATCCCAGCTTTTGGGTGTGCGCCGCGTAGGAGCGGGTATTGATGCGGTTGATAAACGTGACCAGCACCGGGTACCGAGCCGACATCTGCTCCCGCGAGAAATCAAAAATTCTCTCTAGCACGCCGCTACCCCGGTAGGCTTTATCAATGCAGATGGGGCCGTACTGGTAAGAGTTTTCGGTGCTGAGCTGCTGGCCCGCGTAGGTCAGGCTGGCAGGTTTTCTATCATAGAAGCGAAGATGGGCCACCGGGACCAGAACTGCCACGAAGCGGCCATGACGTAGGCAACTACCTGCCCGCCGTGCGTGGCGATGGACAGGCCATGTTCTGCTTGGATCAGTTGAGTGAGTTGTTCCCGGGTGAAGGCAGTAGTAACAAAGCCATCGGGTTTATCCTCCTCGGCAATCGTCGCAATTTGGTATTTCTGGTGCAGTGCCAGTACGCCGTCGATGTTTTCTAGGCTGGCTAGTTTGAACTCCATAAATGACAAAGGGGAAGGAAGAATCTATTTGCCTGCGTTTAGGATATTTTTCCGGAGTAACCTTTACAAGCCTCCGCCTCAAATACCAGCAGAACACTACTGTTGAGCTTTTCTGTAGCCCGGCTTCCCAACAAGGTGTAAGCAGGACTTACTGATAGGTAAACTTTTAAGGAAAAAGCTGACTGCCGCTATGGGTAGCTTTCTGCTATAGACACCAGTGGACAGCTCAAGGGTTGCCTACGCTGTAGCTAGTGACCCTTTCGGTCCAGATTTCTTACCCTACATCAAGGCTCCACCAGCTTGGGCGGGGTACATTTGCTGGCGAGAAATTACTACCGCTATGCACCGCACAGACTTTCTGAAGGCCCTGGCCGTGCTCCCCTTCGCCTCTGCTATGAACTCCCTGCAAGACCTCCATAAAACGGCCAGCTCCTTTCAGAAAACGGCCAAGATGCCCGTGCTTTTTGTGGGTCACGGCTCGCCCATGAATGCCCTGGCCGACAACCCCTTTACCCAAACCCTGCGCCAGCTGGGCCGCGACATTCGCAACGTGCAGCCGCCGCGGGCGGTACTGGTAGTATCGGCCCACTGGCTCACGCGCGGCACCTTCGTGGCCGTAAACGAGCGCCCCGAAACCATCCACGACTTCGGCGGCTTTCCGCAGGAGCTGTTCGACATGCAGTACCCCGCCCCCGGCGCCCCCGATGTGGCCCAGGAAGTACTGGCTGCCCTGCCCGACGCGCACCCCACCGATGAGTGGGGCCTCGACCACGGCACCTGGACGGTGCTGCACCACATCTTCCCGGAGGCTGATATTCCCGTGTTCCAACTCAGCATTGACTACCACAAGCCCATTACCTACCACGCCGAACTCGCGAAGCAACTGCAGTTTCTGCGCCGCCGCGGCGTACTGATTCTGGGTAGCGGCAACATTGTGCACAACCTCCGCCAGAGTATACCTAGCTTCATGCAGGACGACCCGCGCCCGCACGCCTGGGCCGTGGAGTTCGACGAGTGGGCCAAAGCCAAAATAAACCAGCGCGACCTGCTGGCCCTGGCGCACTACCAGCAGGCGGGCGCCAGTGGCCCACTATCGGTACCCACGCCCGACCACTACATTCCCATGCTCTACAGCTTGGCCTTGGCCGAGGCTGATGAGGCCATCCGCCACATCTTCGAGGAGGTAAGCTTTGGTGGCATGAGCATGCGTACGTTCGTTGTGGGCTAATACAAGGGCTACCAATGAGCATTGGGCTATCCTATGTCAGGATAGCCCAATGCTCATTTACGGCTACCGGTTCTTTGCTGCTGCCGCTACAAGCAGGTGCTGATGAGCTAGGGGAGGAGCGTAGCAGAATGGAGCTGAATATTTTAGGCGTGGGGCGTAAGCTGTGTGGTTCTGATGTAGTTTGGGAGGCTTGTTCTACCATTACTGCCCCTCCATGAACTACCAATATCTACGCCACGGCCTTGCTACTCTCACACTCGGTATGGCTTCTCTACTAGCAACTAGCGCCCGGGCGCAAGCATCTGCCGGCGCGGCCAAAGCGGGTAAGCCTACTACCCATCAGCTCAAGCCCACCCCTAGCACCGTGGCGTGGGGCTTTTATGATGCTGCGGCCAAGCCCGTGCTCCGCATCAAATCGGGCGACAAAGTAGAGGTGCAAACGCTTATTACCTCAAGCCCCGCGCGCTTGGAAGGCGCGGGCGTAGCACCCGCCCAGGTAGAGCAGTCCTTGCGCGACATCTACCAGGAGGTAAGTAACAAAGGGCCCGGCGGGCACATTCTCACGGGGCCTATTTACGTGGAGGGAGCCGAGCCGGGCGACGTGCTGGAAGTGCGCATTCGGAAGGTGGAACTAGCCATTCCCTACGCCTACAACGCATTCGGCCCCACCAGCGGCTTCTTGCCCGAAGACTTCGGCTACGCTAAAATGCGCATCATCCCCCTGGATAAGAAACGTATGGTAGCCAACTTTGCTCCTGGTATTGAGGTGCCCTTGCGGCCATTTTTCGGGAGTATGGGGGTAGCGCCACCCCCTGCGGCGGGCCGCATCAACAGCGCCCCGCCCGGCATTCACGCCGGCAATCTGGATAATAAGGAACTGGTAGCGGGTACCACCCTCTTCATTCCAGTACACGTGCCGGGTGCCTTGTTTGAGGTCGGCGACGGTCATGCGGGGCAGGGTAATGGCGAAGTGGATATTACGGCGCTGGAGACTTCCCTAACGGGCACCTTAGAGTTCATTGTGCGCAAAGACCTGCACTTGACTTGGCCCCGCGCCGAAACGCCCACCGACTTTATTACCATGGGTACCGATGTGGACTTAACGAAAGCCACCAAGGTAGCCCTGCGCGAAATGATTGACTTCCTGATGAAGGAGAAAGGCCTCAGCCACGATAATGCCTACATGCTGGCCAGCGTGGCTGCCAACATGGAAATTACCCAGCTGGTAGATGGCACCATGGGCGTGCACAGCATGATTCCGAAGAAGATATTTACTGGGAAGCCAACAGCAGGTACCAAGTAATATCGCATCCAAACCAGCCTCTAAGCCAAGCCCCGGGCCCGAAGCGCTACGTTATTAACCCCTGGTGAGCACCAAGCCGGGCGGGGGAGCTTCCGCTGTGCCATGCCCTAGGCCTACCGCACGGCGGGAGCAGCGCCAGAAGACAAGGAAAGTGCTGCGCTACTTTTAGGCGCGGAAAAAGCGCCATCTTCACCCGAAATAACGCTTCAAACAAGACCGAAAGCAGCTTGCAGGACCTCCACCGTAGCAACTGTTTTCCCCGGAATGGAGTAGGGCAGAACCATATTGGGCGCTGCCGCCCCGACTAGGTGAATACAAGGGCCTCCCCCTATATTCAGTCGCCACGAGCTACTACTCTATGACGCAGGAACAACTACGCCTCGCAGAATCAACCGCACACACCACGCCTTGGAAGAAATTTGGTCCCTACCTCACCGAACGTCAGTGGGGCACCGTCCGCGAAGATTACAGCCCCGATGGTAACGCCTGGGATTACGTAACGCATGATATGGCCCGCAGCCTCGCCTACCGCTGGGGCGAGGAGGGCCTGGGCGGCATCAGCGACGACCGCCAACTCCTTTGCTTTGCCGTGAGCCTCTGGAACGGCAAAGATGAAGTACTGAAAGAGCGCCTGTTTGGCCTTACCAATGGGCAGGGCAACCACGGCGAGGACGTGAAGGAACTGTACTATTACCTTGATAGTACGCCCACGCACTCCTACATGCGCATGCTGTACAAGTATCCGCAGCAGCGGTTTCCCTACCGCAAGCTGGTGAAGGAAAATGCCCGCCGCGGCCGCCAGGAAGCCGAGTACGAGCTGCTGGACACCGGCGTTTTCAACAAGAGCCGCTACTTCGATGTGTTCATTGAATACGCCAAGGCGGGCCCTGATGATGTGCTGGCCCAGATAACGGTACACAACCGCGGCCCCAAAGCTGCCTCAGTGCAGGTGCTCCCGCAGCTCTGGTTTCGCAATACCTGGTCGTGGGGGTACAACCCGGCCCGGCCCTCCCTGCGTGAGCAAGCCCCCGGTACCGTGTTGGTAGAGCACGCCGAGCTGGGCTCGTATCACTTCTACTGTGATGAGGCGCCCCAACTGCTGTTCTGCGAAAATGAAACCAACGGCCCCCGCCTCTACAACCTGCCCGCCGAGGGGCGCCACTTCAAAGACGGCATCAACGACTACGTGGTGGATGGCAACACGGAGGCTATCAACACTGAACAGCAGGGTACTAAGGTAGCCGCTCTATATACTCTCAGTGTGCCCTCGGGGCAGTCGCGTAGCGTGCGCCTGCGGCTATGCCAGCCCCCATGTGAGCAGCCCTTTGCTGACTTCGACCAAGTTTTTGCCACGCGCAAGCAGGAGGCCGATGAGTTCTACGACTGCTTACAGGAAAACCTGCCCCCCGACCCCGACGCACGCAATGTACAGCGCCAGGCATTTGCAGGCATGCTCTGGAGCAAGCAGTTTTACTACTATGACGTAAGCCAGTGGATGAACGGCGACCCGTCCGTGCTAACCCCGCCGCCCGAGCGTCGCAAGGGTCGTAACCGGCAGTGGAGCCACTTGCACAACGAGGACATTATTTCCATGCCCGACAAGTGGGAATACCCCTGGTATGCGGCCTGGGACCTAGCCTTTCACTGCATTCCCCTGGCCATGGTTGATGCGGAGTTTGCCAAGCAGCAGTTGCGCGTGCTCACCAAAGACTGGTATATGCACCCCAACGGGCAGTTGCCGGCCTACGAGTGGAACTTCTCCGACGTGAACCCACCCGTGCACGCCTGGGCCACGTGGCGCGTGTACAAAATGGACAAGAAGCTGTGCAACAACCAGGGCGACACGGTATTCCTGGAGTCAGTCTTTCACAAGCTGGCGCTCAACTTCACCTGGTGGGTCAACCGCAAGGATAAAAGCGAGCGGAACATCTTCGAAGGCGGCTTCCTGGGCCTCGATAACATTGGTGTGTTTGACCGGAGTGCGCCCCTCCCTACCGGCGGGTTCATTGAGCAGTCGGACGGGACGAGCTGGATGGCCATGTTTGCCTTGAACATGATGCGCATGGCTCTGGAGCTGGCCCGCACCAATCCCGTGTACCAGGACATGGCCAGCAAGTTTTTTGAGCACTTCCTCCACATTGCCGACGCCATGACCCGCGGCGGCGACGGCCTGTTTAACCTCTGGGATGAGGAAGATGGCTTCTATTATGATGTGCTGCATACCCCCGATGAGGAGCGTACCAAGCTTAAAGTGCGCTCCATTGTGGGCCTGATTCCACTGTTTGCAGTTGAAGTACTGGACCAGGAGCTGCTGGATGCCATGCCCGAGTTTACGGCCCGGGCGCGCTGGGTGCTCGACCACCGGCCCCACCTGGCCCAGCTAGTAGCCCGCTGGGAGGAGCCCGGCAAAGGGGCCCGCCACCTGCTGGGCCTATTGCGCCGCTCCCGCTTGAAAAAGCTGCTGCAACGCATGCTCGACGAAACCGAGTTCCTGTCTGAGTATGGCATTCGGGCCATGTCGCGCTATCACTTGGAGCACCCCTACGTGTTCAGCACCGACGAGGACGACTTTGTGGTGCAGTACGTGCCCGGTGAGGCCGAAAGCAGCATGTTTGGGGGCAACTCCAACTGGCGGGGACCCATCTGGTTTCCTATAAACTACCTCATCATCGAGTCGTTGCAGCGGTTTCATTTTTATTACGACAGCAAGTTCGAGATAGAGTATCCCACGGGCTCGGGTACGATGCTGACTTTGCAGGAAGTAGCCATAGCCTTGGCTGGACGCCTCACCAAACTGCTGCTAAAGGACGAAAATGGCCGCCGTCCCGCCTTCGGCCACAACGAACTCCTGCAAACCGATCCGCATTTCCGCGACTACCTTCTCTTTCACGAGTACTTCCACGGTGATACGGGCTACGGCTTAGGGGCCAGCCACCAAACCGGCTGGACGGGCCTCATCGTGCGGTTATTGCAACTGCGAGGAACAGAATAAGTCCAGAAGGGCGCGGCCGAGCTTCCTGCTGCCCTCTTGGGTAGTAGGTGGCCCGGCAGAGCTGCTAAACATACTACCCGGTTTCTGGCTTTAGGAGCCAGTCTTCATTGCTAACACATCCCTATGTCCTACCCAAGTGCCGTCGCCCTCACGGCTTCCGACAACACTCATCTTCAGGCCTATACGGTCATGCCTGCCACCGCAGGGCCTCACCCCGGTATTATTCTGCTTCAGGAAGCATTTGGTGTGAACGGCCACATCCGTAACGTTGCCGACCGCCTAGCGGCCGCGGGCTATGCTGTGGTTGCCCCCGAGCTATTCCACCGGACGGCCGCGCCGGGCCTTGAAATTCCGTACAACGACTTCCCCAGTGCCATGCCGCACTTCAGCGCCATCACCCCCGAGGGCTTGGCTGCCGATGTGCAGGCCGCGTATGACTGGCTGCAGGCCCAGGACAACGTGACCGACAAAATAGGTAGCATCGGCTTCTGCTTGGGTGGGCGCGTATCATTCCTAGCTAATGCAGTGCTGCCCCTGGCGGCGGGCGTATCGTACTACGGAGGCGGAACCCATCTGCTGAAAGACCGGGCCCCCGACTTGCACGGCCCGCACTTGTTCTTCTGGGGCGGACTAGATCAGCACATCAGCAAGGAGCAAGTGGCGGAAGTGACGGCGGCCGTAGATGCGGCAGGCAAACCCTACATCAATACCGTTATTTCCTACGCCGACCACGGTTTCCACTGCGACGAACGGCCCAGTTACCACCCGCAGGCGGCCGCAGAAGCATGGGCACTTACCTTAGCTTTCTTTCAGGAAAAACTGCGCAGCTAAAGTACCAGCCGCCGCCCGGCATACGCTGGAATCTTAAGTAAAGCCAGACTGGCTACCTCGTTTAACACGAAACGAAGTAGCCAGTCTGGCTTTGCCGCTCTTACGGATGGGCACTCAGAAAAGACAATAGTGACGTTTGAGCAATAACGGGCTGCATCCAATCCATTGCCCAAGTTTCTGTGCAGATAGAGGCAGGGGATAGGGACTTCGGTAATGGCGAACATTGCTAGAGGGTAGCTAGGATAAGGGCGCCCGAACAAAAAAGGCGGACCGGTGCATGCACCAGTCCGCCTTTCAGTTACTGCGGTAACAGCTTACAGTTTCGCTTGAATCAGCTTTAGTACTTCAGGGTTGCCGCCTTCTTTGGCGCTGGCCAGTACGTCCTTGCCATCCTTGTCCTTGGCTTTGGCGCTGGCCCCATTCGCCAGCAAATAGGCTACCACCTCCTGATGCCCGCTGGCCGCGGCGGCCATGAGGGCAGTTGCATTAAAGGAGTCGGGCTTGTCAACTGCGGCTTTGTTTTTCAGCAGAGCCTTCACCACGTCGAGGTGGCCGTTGCCAGCGGCAATGATAAGAAAAGTGGTAGGAAAGCCCGGCATCATTTCTACCATGGTATTCGCGTCAGCTCCGGCTCCTAACAGTGCATCTACATCAGCTGGTTTATTTTTTACAACGGCAGTGAACACCTTTTGAGTAGGGGTTTGCGCTTGTGCAAGGGTAATAGTTGCTAGGAATAGGGTAAAAGCTAGAAGAAGTTTTTTCATATCAGGAAATCTTATTGGGAGAAAGCACAACCCCAAAGATAGCTATTTGCAGGGCAGTTGATCTATTTTCAGTGATTAGGACTTTGCAAAGAGTGTTGAGTTTTGTGTTTTTTCTTCTTCCGTAGCTAGCCGCTATGTAGCTCGAAGCGCAACAGTTAGCACCACGGAAAATGTGTGTTACCGGAAGTTTATGTAGAATCGTTACAAATAAGTTGTGTTTACTCAGATTCCTGCCGTTACTTTGTGATGTTTTAGAACAGTTCTAAATAATCTAGTACAACATGAACTCACTTCGACTGCTGGGGCTGGTTACCACTTTTTCGGCCACCTCGTTGTCGGTGCTCGCGCAGCAATCGGCTGCAATCCGAGGCACCATTACTACGGCCGACGGCCGTCCCGCTGAATCTGTTACCGTAGGTTTGAAAGGCCGCGCCCAAGGCGCTATTACGAACGCGCAGGGTGCCTATACCATTGAGCGCGTGCGCGACGGGCAGTACACCGTAGTGGTATCAGCTATTGGCCTGAAGTCGGAGGAGAAAACGGTAACCGTAAGCGGCGGCCAGAGCGTTACGCTAGACTTCATGCTGGCGGAAAATGCCGAGGAGCTGAAGGAAGTAATTGTAAGTGGTGCCCGCATTAACCGGTTTTCTCGCAAAGAGTCGGTTGATGTAAATAAAATGCCGCTCAGCAACCTCGAAAACCCACAGGTATATGCCACCGTGGGCAAAGAGCTGCTGACAGAACAGTTAGTATTCTCTGTGGATGATGCCACCCGCAACGCGCCAGGAGTGCAGAAAATGTGGGAGCCCACTGGCCGCAGCGGCGACGGTGGTTCCTTCTACGCTTCGCGGGGCTTTGTCGTGTCAAGCCAGCTGCGCAATGGCGTGGCCGGCGGCGTTACTAGCACCATTGATGCCGCTAACCTAGAGAAACTGGAAGTTATCAAAGGCCCCTCAGCTACGCTGTACGGCTCGGCCCTGACTTCCTATGGTGGCCTGCTCAACCGCGTGACTAAGAAGCCCTACGAACGTTTCGGCGGCGAGGTAGTTGCATCGGCGGGTAGCTATGGTTTTCACCGGGTAAGCGCCGACGTGAACACGCCGCTCAATAGCGCCAAGACGCTGGCTTTTCGTTTGAACGGCGCCTACACCTATGAGGATAACTTTCAGAACGCGGGCTACGCGGGCTTTTCCAAAGACCTCGCCATTGCCCCCAGCCTGCAGTTTAAGCCCAACGAACGCCTAACTATCAACCTGGATGCGGAGGTGTACCGGAGCACCAACGTGGGCAAGCAACTTATCTACCTGTACTTCCTTGATAAGGTCGATAACTTTGGTTTCTCCCGGGCCGATCAGGCGCCGCTAGACTACCGGCAGTCGTACCAGGGGCCGGGCCTCACGCAGGATTCGCGCAGCACCAACCTGTTTGGGCAGGTACGCTACCGCATCTCGCCCAGCTTTACCTCTACTACCTACCTCACCTCCAGCCGCAGCTATTCCGAAGGCAACGGGGCGTACTTCTATCTGGCCTCAGACATTGCGCTCGGTAGAGGCACCGCGCCCGGTGTTAGTAGCCTAATCCGGGCCGACCAGTCGACGCAGGATAGCCACCGCCAGACGTACCAGGTGCAGCAACTGTTCAACGGCGACTTCCACATCGGTGGCCTGCGCAACCGGGTGGTGCTAGGCCTCGACTTCTTGCGCCTTGATTCCGACATCGAGTTCTTTGGCGGAACCATTGACACGGTGCAACTCAATGTGCCGGGCTACAATTACCGCAACTTCAACAAAAGCGCCATTGATGCTGCGTACGCCGCCCAGGCTCCAGGGCGCTACCCTGTAACAACCAAGATCAACACCTATAGCGCTTTCGTGTCGGACGTGCTGAATCTGACCGACAAGCTCAGTGTACTGGCTGCCGTACGTGTGGACCGCTACGACAACAAGGGTGGAATACTGTATTTCCCTGTAGAAGCGTACAAGCAAACCGCAGTGTCGCCAAAGTTTGGCTTGGTGTACCAGCCGGTGAAGGAACGTGTGTCTCTGTTCGCTAACTACCAGAACAGCTTTAATAACCAGAACAGCTCCTACCTGAGTGCCGGTGGGCAGTCGCTGGTAACCAAGCCGGAGCGCGCCAACCAGATTGAAGGCGGGGTGAAGCTGGATGCTGCCGGTGGCCGCGTAAGCGCTACGGTGAGCTATTACGACATTCGAGTGCAAAACATTTTGCGTACCCTCTACACGGTCACCAACCCCGACGGTACTACTTTTACCATCAGCGCCCAGGACGGCAACCAGTGGAGCCGTGGCACCGAGCTGAGCCTGACGGCTAATCCGTTGCCGGGTCTGAACGTGGTAGGTGGCTTTGCTTACAACTACTCGAAGTTTGTCGATACGGATGAAAACGTAAACGGCCGCCGTCCTAACACAGCTTCTTCACCTTACCTAGCCAACGCCTGGGTTAGCTACCGCCAGCCAGATGGCAAACTAAAGGGCCTGGGCCTGGGCTTCGGCGGGAACTACGCCAGCGAAAACAAGATTCTTAACAGTGTATCGCAAGGCGTATTTTCTTTGCCTAGCTACACAGTGCTCAATGCCAGTGCCTTCTACGATCTGCCGCACTACCGCTTCGCGGTGAAGGCGGACAACCTGACCAATGAGCGCTACTGGATTGGCTATACCACCTTTAATGCCCAGAAGCTGCGTAGCATTATTGGCAGCATCGCGTACAAGTTCTAAGCTAGTGCCTGTATCCGTTTTGCCACACAAGCGTCAGCAGTAGGGGCTTCGGGCCTACTGCTGGCGCTTGTGCCATTTCTTCGCCTGTGCGGCACCCCTGGGCTTTGGGCCTCAGCTTGGGCACTAGTCGCCGTTACTCCCGCAATTGTTGATTAACTTTTGGGTATGACGTTTAAGCAAGCAGTTAGTAAAGTGCACCTCTGGCTTGGGCTTTCGTCCGGGCTGATCGTGTTCATTATAAGCATCACGGGAGCAATTTTTGTCTTCCAGGATGAAATCCGGGACCTAACGGAGCCGTGGCGCAAGGTAGAAGCTCAAACTACGGCCCCCGTATTACCCTCGCGCTTACAGGCAGCGGCGCTAGCCCGCCACCCTGGCATAGCTAGCAAGGATACCTGGGTTACTTACTTCGGGCCTGAGCGCTCAGCCACGGTTTTCTTCACCGACTCGTCTGGGGCTCCTACGCAGGTGTATCTGAACCCCTACACCGCTCAGGTGCTGCATGAGCACGACTTGCGCACTCACTTTTTCTCCATTGTGCAGTCCATTCACATGACGCTGCTTTTGCCGGAAGCAGTAGCTAAGTGGGTAGTAGGTGGCTCCGTTCTGATTTTTGTAATCATGCTTATTACCGGCGTGGTGATGTGGTGGCCTAAGCGCAAGCAGGAGCGCAAGCAACGCTTCACCATCAAATGGGGTGCCCGTTGGCGGCGCGTCAACTACGACTTGCACAATGTGCTGGGCTTCTATGCAGCTAGCATTGCGCTGGTGCTGGCTCTCACGGGCTTGTTCATGATTTTTCCTTGGATGCTCAATGTGGTTACGTCTGTGGCTAATGGTGGCCGCGAGTATCCCCAGGATGTGCTAACTGCCAAAGTAGACTCTCTGCAACCTGTAGCTGCTGCAAGCCAACCCTTGCCCGACATTGTCTACCAAACGGTGCGCCGCCGCTCACCCCAGGCGGAAATGATTCTGATAGGTCCAACTGGTACTGGCAAGGACCCCGCGTATTGCTGGACGTATCAGAAAGCACTCCGCTACTATTACCGCGACGACTATAGCTTCCATCCCGTGTCGGGGCAGATGCTACAGGCTAGCTTCCACGCCAGCAAAAGCACTGGCACCAAAGTGTCAGACGCTAACTATGACATCCATACCGGTCAGATTCTAGGTGTAGGCGGCAAGATTGTTGCCTTCCTAGTTAGTCTGATTTCGGCCAGCCTACCCGTCACGGGCACCGTCATCTGGTGGGGACGCCGCAATAAAACCAAGAAGCCCCGTAAGGTGAGGGTTGCTGAACTAGCCTAATCGCACGAAACATAAAGGCCTCAACGAAAAAGCCCAGCTAATCATAGCTGGGCTTTTTCGTTGAAATAGGCGAACTAATGACCAGTTACGCCGCACTTACTGCTGGTTCTTCGCGCCCCATATTCTGGGCCATCATGCTAGCTAAGATGATTTGCAGGGCATGGTATAGCATGAGTGGTAGTAGAATCAGCCAGTGGCGGCCGTAGCCGGAAAAAGCAGGCTGGCCATTACGCTTCCGTGCACCAATGACTTTTTGGAGCCGCAGAATAGGGCCGTAATCCGGTCCTCGCGCGAGAAGCCCAGCACCCGGCTTATTCCCCATACTACCCCGAAGATGAGCAAGTACAAGCCTACCATGCCCAGGCCCAGCAAAGCAATGTCGCGGGGCTCGTAGCTGCGAAAAATGCCCTCAGCAAATGACTCGCAGAAGGCCGTGAATACAATCAGCAGAATCACTATCTGGTCTGAAATGCGGAGGGCGCCTTTGTGCTGCTCAGCAAAGCTGCCAAAGCGACGGTTGAGCAGCACACCCGCCACCACTGGTAAAATAACCTGCCACGTTAGGCTCACGGCTAGTCCCCACAGGTGGCCGCCATCGGCGGAGGTGTGCAGAAACAAGCTGGTCCAGAGTGGAGTGAGGATGATGCCGATAAGGCTGCTGATGCTGGCGTTGAAGATGGCCGCTGGCAGGTTGCCGCGGGCAATGCTGACCATCACCACTGAAGTAGACACGGTGCTGGGCAGCGTGCACAAAAAGAAAATACTTTGCCACAACTGGTCACCCTTCTGGCCATCGAACAGGGGCCGTGCTACCAGGGCCAGCACCGGAAAGGCCACGAACGTGATGAGTTGCACGACCACGTGTAGCTTCCAGTTGCGCAGGCCCGCTTTCATCTTATCGAGGCTCAGGCGCAGGCCATAAAAGAAGAAAATCAGGCGACGCCAGCGGTGGTGATGGCCTTCCAGGGAATGGGGCTGGCCTTACTACCCACATCGGGAATCAGGTAAGCCAACGCCACGGCGCATACTAACCCCAGCAAAAACCAGTCGAGTAGGCCCGCCCGGCGCAAGAGGGCTATCAGGCGGTTTTCGGGCGGCAGAGGGGCAGCAGGTGGCGTAGGCAGGTGAGGCATGGACATGGGCTAAAAGAAAAGCGTCAGACTACAGTAGCCTGACGCTTTAGCGTTTCTACGAAGGTAGCCGGGCGGGAGTTCTACGCTGCCGAGGCTTTAGAATGGCTCTTTAGTTTCTGCACAAACTCGCTATGTGCCTGCCACAGCTCGGTGAACAGGGGCTCGTGGCGGTGGGCCAGCAGTACATTGCCCAGCAGCTTTACGCCCAGTGCCAGCGACGCGGCTTCCTCGTCGGGGAGAACCTGCGCGCTGCGCACCCGGTCGAGAATGGCAAACAGGTCGTCGTGGTTAGCAAATGAGAACGTGACGGGCGCGTGCAGAGCCTGCTCGGGTTGGGTGGTGGCCTCGTGCTCCAGGGTAAGCCGGTACTGGTGGTGCTTCGTACTCATCGCGCAGAGAAGGTAAAAAGACAGGAAATGATTACGCGGTGGCTAGTTTGCGCTGCTTCTTATTGGCCTTACGCAGGCGGTTTAGCCACAAAATAGTGCCCGTAATGGGGAAGGTGAAACCCAGCACGCACACAACTAAGCTGATAATTTTAGAAGGCCACCCGAAGATGGAGCCTGTGTGCACAGGCTTAAACATGCCCCGTACGCGCTGGCCCAAGCTCCGCTGCTCGTAGGTCTGCTGGCTCAGCACCTGGCCCGAATACTGGTCGAGGTACGCTTCATCAGTAGCATTGTCATAAACAGCATGTGGGCGCAGGGTGGTTACTTTCACGCTGCCGGTGGGGTCTTTGGGCAATTGGAGCGCATAAGAAACGGCCGCTGGCGCCAGCTCGCGGGCGCGGGCTAGGGCCGCATCAGCGGTGAGGGCCGCGGGGGGTGTTGAGGCGCTAGGAGCCGTAGGCTGTGGCAGCGTAGCGGTAGGCGGAGAGGTAGTGACGGGCGCGGTAGCCTCAGCATCAGGCACTACCGACACGGGTGGCTCGGGCCGCTGCATGGGCGAGTTGGTAACGGCGTAAATCCCCTTGTTAAACCACTCAAATGACCAAGCCAGGCCCGTGAAGGCAAACACGAACAGAAACAGCGCCGAGTAAAAGCCCAGCACAATGTGCAAGTCATGATTCAGGCGCTTCCAGCCGCCGCTCCACTTCACGGTGAGGCGCTGCTTCACGGCTTTGCGGCTGGCAGGCCACCACAGCACAATGCCCGTACCGATGATAAACAGGAACATAACCGTGCTAACGCCTACCACTAACTTACCAATGGGGCCACCTACCATTCCGCGGTGCAGGGCCATCATGGTAAAGAAGAAGGTTTCGCGGTAGTTTAGCTCGCCGGTTACGGTAGCCGTGTAGGGGTTCACGAATACCACGGGACCACGGCCGCCTTCGCCGCCTTTGCCCCCCTTGCCTTCGGCACCGGCTTTGCCTCCTTGGCCGCGGCTACCTTCTGCGCCCTGGCCTCTGCCGGCTTCACTACGTGCTTCGCCGCCTTCTGCTTTCCGCTGCCCTCCTTCGCCCTTATGCTCGCCACCGGGAGCACCAGCCAAATTAAACTCTACGGTGCGGGTAGGGTCGGCATACACCTTCACACCTGCAATTTTAGCGTCGGCTTTGTAGGCCTTCACGGCGGCCGTGAGCTGGGCTAGGGGTAGGGGCTGGGCAGCGGCAGGAGCGGCCACGTAGTAGCGCTCTGGGTGCCAAGCTTGCTCTAGCTCTTTTTCAAACACCAACACGCCTCCCGTGAGGCACACGATGGCAATAATCAACCCGGATACGAGGCTGAGGTAGAGGTGAATGTTGCGAAAAAAGATTTTCATGCGTTGCGTTTCTGTGCAGATACTTACGTCAGTACCTGACTCTCAAAAATAACAAGTAAATGCAGGAGACTATCTTAGTAACTAAAACCCGGCTGGTAGCCAGTTGCGGTTGGCACCAGCCGGGTTTGGGCTAGTTACTTACGGGCAGCTAGGCGCCCTTACAGGCGGTAGCTAGCCGTAGCAGAGAAGTTGCGGGGAGCAATGGGGTTCACGCTGTTGTCGTCGTGCATGTTATAGCTCAGCTCGTTGAGCAGGTTTGCTATCTTCACCCGCACCGAGAACCGTTCGTAGGTGTAGCCCAACGAGGCATCTAGCTGCAGGTAGTTTGGGATGCTGATGAGCTTGTAGGTTTCCGGAATAAGCTGACCATCTTTATTGTATTGCTGACGCGGGTTGCGACCAGCAACTTTGTCGCCTACATAGTAGGTAGTGAATCCTGCGGTGAAGCCGCGCAGAAAGCCATTCTCCCCAAAGGCACTGCCGAAGTTGTAGAACAGGCTCAGGTTAGCCGTGTGAGCAGGGTTGTAGCGTAGGCGGCTACCGTTCTCGTAAATGTTGCTCTTGGTGTAGGCCGTATTATTGTAGCTATAGCCAGCAATGGACGATAGGCCGTACATGGGCTTGCTTTGAATATCAACTTCCACCCCTTTGCTCGTTACCTCACCAGCTAGCTCCTGCGCCGTGAAGCTGGCACTCCAAGCGGGATTCTGCACGGTTGATCCTGGAAGGAACTGTTGGATTGACTGCGCTTGGTTGCTGTTTACAATTCGGTAGGCCGTCACGTTGGCCGACAGCGCACCTTTGAACAGCTCGTTCTTAATGCCTACCTCATATTGATCAATGATAGACGGGGGTAAGTTCGTGTTGTTCACGTCCACTCCGGTATTAGGAGTAAACGAGTTCGAGTAAGACGCGAACAGCGACGTCGTTTTAATGGGCTGGTAAACGATACCCAGGCGGGGAGAGAAAGCGTCATCAAAACGACGGTTTTCTTTCACGGTGGCTACTACCACGCCACTCGCATTGGGGGCCGCGTAGGTATACACGTCGCTGGGCGTTTCCTGGTAGCTCCAACGTACGCCAGCCAGCACTTTTATCTTTTCGCTGATGCTGAGTAAGTCCTGCACGTAGAAGCCAGCGCGCCGAGTGTTGCCCAGGGTGCGGGTGTTGCGGCGCAGATCCTCGTAGCTGTTTACTCGGTTGGCAGGAGCGTTCAGCACCTTGCCCCGGTTCAGTACATTGATCGAGTCGTAGGCTTGTGCTACGTGCGTGAGAGCGTTCGTCTGGTACTGGTCGGCATCAGCACCAATTAACAAGGTGTGGCCCAAGAAACCAGTCTGGAATTGCCCGGTTAGGTCCAGTTGAGCTAGGTAGTAGTTTTCTCTGGTTTGAGTGCGGGACAATGTGCGCTGCCAGTCACCATACAAGCTAGCCTTGGGGTGGGCTTTGGCTATTACCGTATTGCCACGTTTTACCTCGGGCATGGTGCCATTGTTAATACCTACGGGGCGGTTGCCGGTTCGCAGCTCATTGTCGTAGCGCTGAAAGCCTGCTACCCCCCGGATTTGCCACGTGTCGTTTAGGCGGCTGGAAAGGGTAGCCGTGGTGCTGGTTTGCGTGGTAGCATTCTTGGCGCCCGGCGTGTTTAGAAACCGGCTGCGCGACTCAAGAACGTTGTAGTCAATGGCCCCAACCCCATAGTCGGGCGTGCGGTTATCGCGCAGGTAGTCGCCCTCTACTACTAGGGTTGTTTTGGGCGTGAGGTTGAACAGCAGGGAGGGGTTCACATACACGCGGTCCGACTTCACTTCGTCGCGGTAGCTGTTGCCTTGCTCGTAGGTGCCATTTAGGCGGAACGCCACATTTTCACTTTTGCCTACCGCGCCGTACACGTCTACTATTGGCTTCCAGAAGCCAAAGCTACCAACGCGCAGCGCTACCGAGCCGCCCTGCTCAAACCGAGGCTTCTTCGTTACTAGGTTCAATACCCCACCGGCTGCCACGTTGCCGTACAGAATAGCGGCGCTGCCTTTCAGCACCTCCATGCGTTCCAGCGACGAGGCTTCGGGCATCACGCCGTTGTTGAAGCGCACCCCATTCTTGAAGGTGTTGTTTGAGCCATAGGCAAAGCCTCGGCTACCGAGCTCTTCCTGGGTGCCGCCGGTGGTGCTGGTTACATACAGGCCACTCACATTGACCAAGGCATCGCTCAGGCGCAGCACCTGCTGTTGCTCTAGCACCTCCCGCTCCACCGTAACGGCGCTCTGGGGCAGGTCGAGGGAGGCAACGGGCAACTTGCTGATGATAGTGGGGCGCTGGTTGAGGCTCTTCGTACCCGTCACGGTCACGCCCGACAACGACTGGCTGCTGCCTACGAGGCCAAATGCCGACAGGGTAGTCGTTTCGCCGCCCGTTATGGTCACAGCTACTTCCTGGGTTGTGTAGCCAATGCTGCTCACCACTAGTTGGTAAGCACCTGCTGGTGCCGACACGCGGAAGCTGCCATCGGTGGCGGTTGTAGCCCCGTATGGCGTGCCCTTAAGTGCCACGGTTACTCCTTCTACTGGCTTGCCTTCCGTATCTAATACGCGGCCGGCAATGCGGCCCCGCTGGGCAGTCTCGTCGTCGCCGCGTGCTACTACAGGCGAGCCCAGAGCAGGCGTAGCAGCGAACAGTGGGGTGGCAGCAGAAAAGGAAGAAAGTAGGACCAGAAGCGGTAAACGTCGGGACATCGGACAGAGCAGGGCTTGTTTAGACTGATTTAAAACAATGCAAAGCACGGCTCTATTTAGATTAATTCAAAACACAGTTTAGAAAAAATCTACATTAGCTATAGAATGTAGCATAACTATTTGAATGATAAATAATTATAAGTTTATCTGGAAAGCGCAAGAAAGAATAGCTACATGTAATAGCCACATATGTAGGCTTGGTTCAGGCAGTAGACCCTTGGGTGTTAAGTTGAATACTACTTGCTAGGCACCCTCAAGTCGTTGCAGTGCAAGCTTAACTACGGGCTAATACAAGCTTCATTAGAATGTCAGTTTGCTCATCATTACCCAATCTGAATACATGCTTGGCAAACTCCATGAAGCCGTTTTTCTGGTAAAAGCGGATAGCGCGAGGGTTTTCTTCCCATACTCCCAGCCACACATAGTTGGCCTAGGCCTGGGTAGCGAGTTGCAGGGCCTTCTCGTATAGTACTTGCCCGACCTGCTTCCCGTGGTAGTCCTGCAGCACATAAATGCGTTCAATTTCCAAGGAATTTGCGTCTTGCAGATCTGTTTGGGCCGGGCCGGCATTTACTTTCAGGTACCCAACAACCGCGTTTTCTAGCAGAGCGAAATAAAAGGCCGAATGACGGTTTTGCAGCTCCGCCGTTAGCTTTTCAAGGGAAAATCTTTCTTCCAGATACGCCTGCATATTTTGCTCAGAGTTGCTGGCTGAAAACGTTTCGAAAAACGTTTGGCGGCTAATCTGCCGCAGTTGGTCAACGTTCGGGACGGTTGCTTGTTCGATGGTAATGTAGGTCATGCTTTGTTTACTTGAGCGTAATCGTGGGTGCTGACTTGTTGAATTGCCGATGGGGTGCTGATCTTGAGGGCTTCGGTGCCCTTTTTGCTTTTTTCTATTGCCATGACCTTGTCAGAGCTACTGCAAACCACCTATTCGCTGCCAGTTGCCTCCTTAGAGAAGGTGTTGGCTCTGGCTACGCATGTAGAATTACCCCGCGGTACCCTCTTGTTCCGAGATGACCAACTGGCCCATCACATCTATGTGTTGGAGCGCGGCCTGGCGCGGGCCTATGCCCGGCGGGATGACCGAGAGGTAACCTTCTGGTTTTCCGGCGAAGGAGCGGTACTTGTCTCGATTCGCGGTTATATGGAGCGGGCCGTGAGCTACGAAACCATTGAGCTGCTGGAAGACAGCGGCCTGTTTCAGTTCAATGCGCAAGCGTTGCAGCAACTCTATCAAACGGATGTGCACCTAGCCAACTGGGGCGGGTGATGGTGGAACGCGTGTGGCTGCAAACAGAGCAGCAACTCATTGCACGGCAGTTTCGGACTGCCGCGGAGCGCTACGCGGACCTGCTGGAGCAGAACCCACAGCTCTTGCAGCGCGTGGCACTAGGGCATATTGCGTCTTACCTGGGTATTACGCAAGTAACGCTGAGCCGCGTACGGGCGCAGTTCAAGAAGACACCGCGCGCTTAGTGCGCCACGAATTTCAGGCCTATTACCGAGCCAATCAGGGTAGAGAGGAAGAACAGGCGGGGGCCTGATAGAGGGGCGCCAAATACGAGGACGCCTACCAACGCGGTGCCAACAGCCCCGATGCCAGTCCATACTGCATACGCCGTGCCCAGGGGCAGCTGCGCCAAACTCAGGTTCAGCAGATAAAAGCTGAGGGCCGCAGAACCTGCGAAGGCCGCGTACCAGCTAATGGCCTCGGAGCCCGCTGCTAGTTTTGCTTTGCCCAGGCAGAACGCAAATAAGACTTCGGCCAACCCGGCTAGTACAAGAAATAACCAATGCATTGCAGAGAAGAAATGTGTGAGACAAAGGTCTTGAGCAGGGCACACGTTTCTTTTTACCAATGTTAAAAACGCGACTACCACGCTTCATTTGAGTGAAGGTAGCAACTGGAGGAAAATGAAAAACCGCTCCGGCCCAATAGGCCGGAGCGGTTTCAAGCGCGCGTAAGAACAATGTAAGGCGTCTACAAGAAGTGGGGCTTACACCGCGGCCGTAGCAAACACGGGCAGGTTCTGGCCGGGGGTAGGGGAGAGCTGGAAAGCATCTGCCAGCAATTCGTAGGATCGAAGGCGGTCATCATAGTCGTGGGTAATGGTAACGGCCACTACCTCATCTACCTTATAGCTGGCCGCCAGGGCGGTGAGTTCCTCCTTCACTTGGTCGGGCGTGCCGCTCACAATACGCTGGTGGTGATAGGCTAGGCGGTGAAGCAGATCGGCAGACAGGGACGAGACATCTACTTTCTCTACCGCATCAATGGGGGAGTAGTTGCCGGTTTCTAGTTTCAGCATTTGCAGGGCTAGATTGTCGGCCAACGCTTGGGCGCGGCCCGCCGTATCGGCGCACACTACAAACACGGCCACGTTGGCCTGAGGCGCGGCTAACTCCGGTGAGGGCTGAAACCGGTCGCGGTAGAGTTGGGTAAGCTTGGGGCCACTGTTGGGGTTGATGAAGTGGGCAAACGAAAACGCCGCCCCAACATGCCCTGCAAACAGACCGCTTTGCCCGCTGCTACTCAGCAGCCACAGTTCCGGGGTGGTGTCGGTGAAGGGGGCCGCCTTTACTTTAGCATGAATGGTATCCTCCACTACTTCGTCGCGTAGGTAGGCCCGCAAATCCATGAGTTGCTCGGCAAAGTCTTCGTCGCTAAAGGTATTATGGGGGTTGAGGGCATGGGCCGTAATGCGGTCGGAGCCGGGCGCGCGCCCAATGCCCAGATCAATGCGGCCGGGGTATAGGGTTTCGAGCAGGCGGAAGTTCTCGGCCACTTTCAGAGATGAGTAATGGGGAAGCATCACCCCACCCGAACCGAGCCGGATGCGCAACGTTTCGGCGCCCAGCCGGGCCAGCAGCACCTCGGGGGCCGAGCCAGCCAGCGTATTGGTATTATGATGCTCCGATACCCAGAAGCGGGTGAAGCCCAGCCGGTCGGCCAGGCGTGCCAGCTCAATAGTATGGTGCAAGGCCTCGCGCGGGGTGCGCCCCACGGGTACCGGCGACTGGTCCAGTACGCTCACACGAAGGTTCGATGTAGTTTCCATGGCAGAAGGATGAATAGCTCCATAACCTCCGTTCTACCCAGGAAGTTTAGTGCTACTCCCAGCAGATGCTTCGGCCACCCCAATACAACCCCTCAAGCTGCTACAATCCCTTATTGCTCGGAATGCCAAGCCGCACCGTGTACCTTCGCGGCCCTATGATTTCACTTGTTACGATTACGCTGCTGTGCCTATTTGCCTTTCTGGCGGGTTTCATTGATGCCATTGTGGGCGGGGGCGGCCTTATTCAGCTACCCGCCATGCTGATCTTGCTGAAAGGCACGCCCGTACCTACCATCTTCGGCACGGGCAAGGTTTCGTCGCTGATGGGTACTGCGGCGGCGCTGCGCAGCTACGCGGGCAAGGTGCCCCTACAGTGGCGGGCGGTAGGCACTGCGGCCGCCGTAGCGGGCATTTTCTCCTTCCTCGGGGCGCGGGTAGTGAGCCACCTACCCCAGCAACTGCTGCCACCCCTAGTGTTGGGGCTGCTTATCCTCATTGCCCTCTACACCTTCTGGCGCAAGGATTTTGGCTCCATGCACGCCCCGCGCTTATCTGCCCGCCGCGAGCTTCTCTACGGTGCCCTCGTCGGAATGATTATTGGTTTCTATGATGGTTTCTTTGGCCCCGGCACCGGCTCTTTTCTGCTTTTTGCCTTCGTGGGGTTGTTTGGCTATGACTTCATTACGTCCTCAGCATCGGCCAAATTAGTAAACGTAGCTACCAACCTGGCGGCGCTGGCCTACTTCGCCTATACCGGCCAAATTCTCTGGCAAGTAGCCATACCCATGGCCATCTGCAACATTATTGGCTCCACACTGGGCGCCCACATGGCCCTGCGTCACGGCACGGGCTTTGTGCGCATCCTATTCTTGGTTGTGGTAGGCGCATTTATCGTCAAGCTCAGTTTTCAGGTTCTGGGCTAGCACTCTACCCATCTACTCCCCGTACGTAAAGAAGCCGCTGGCTTAGTTGAACAACTAGCTGAGCGGCTTCTTTACGTACGGGGTGTTGATTGCTACTCCTGGTACCGGTCGGGGAGGCCGGGCACGGCATTGCCCTGGCTGGCTTGGCCGGTGGGCACGCCCATTTTCTCCTCGCGCTTCCGCTGGTATTTGTCGAATTGCGCGGCAGTGAGAGTTTCCTTTAGCATAGCAAGGCGCGACTGGCCAATGTCATCCACTACGGCCGTCATTTTGCGCATGTCTCGGCGGTAGGTTTGGCGGGCCGTCTCTACCCCCCGCACGCTAACCATATTAATCTGCCGTACCTTTTCTACTTGCTGAGGCGTGAGGCCTAACGCCTTCTGCATGTTTTCGGTGAGGGCATTGGCGCGAGCTTCTACCTGCGCCGCGTTGGGAGCAGTAGGTGCTGGGCGGGCAGCTGGGGTAGCCGCCGTGGTTTTGGGCTTGGGTTTGGCGGCCGTCGTTTGGGCGAGCAGGGCAGTAGGCGCTACTAGCACTAGGCTAGCTGCAAGGAGGAAGGTTTTCATATCAGTAAAAGCAAAAGACAGAACGCAGATGCCGGAGTGCAGGCAGCAGAATCCAGTTCCTGGTAAAGATGATGCCAGAAATGGAATCTGCCTTACGCAACGCTAATTCTGAGCATTCTATTCCGTGCTGGAACAAAATACGCACCTCATTCGGCGCAACCTTTACTACCTGGTTTCCTTACACTAGGTATTGTTTTGTTACATGCTTCCATTGTTATGAACCGCGAAACTCGAAATTCACTGCTGGCCGCCGCGGCCGGTATGGGCGCCTTGCTGGCCGCCACCCTCTACGCTAACCGTCGCGGCAACTACGACCTGCAGGGACGGGTAGTACTTATCACGGGAGGGTCACGGGGCCTAGGCCTGATTTTGGCCCGCCAAGCCGTGGCCGAAGGAGCCAAAGTTGCCATCTGTGCCCGCGATGCCGACGAGTTGGAGCGCGCCCGCCAAGAGTTAGCGCAAGATGGTGCTGAAGTGCTCACGCTGGTGCGCAATCTTACCAATGCCGAGGAAGTACAAACCCTAGTAGCTGAGGTACAGCACCAACTAGGCAGCATTGATGTACTGATCAACAACGCTGGCATCATCACGGCTGGGCCCCTCGATAACATTGAGCTGCGCGACTATCAAGATTCGATGGACACCCACTTTTGGGCGCCCTTGCATGCCATGCAGGCCGTGTTGCCAGCCATGCGCCAGCGCGGCGAAGGGCGCATTGTAAACATTGCCTCGGTAGGCGGAAAGGTGCCCGTACCCCACTTGGCGCCCTACTGTGCCAGCAAGTTTGCCCTGGTGGGGCTGTCGGAGAGTTTCCGGGCCGAGCTGTTGCAGTACGGCGTGCAAGTAACTACAGTGTGCCCCGGCCTGATGCGAACTGGTAGCGCCCGCCACGCCATCGTTAAGGGGCAGCACAAAAAGGAGTATGCCGCCTTCATCATTGCCGATTCTCTACCTATGCTCTCCATGGATGCGGATGCGGCGGGCCGGCAGATTTGGAATGCCTGCCGCCGTGGCGATGCGGAAGTTATCCTGAGCGTGCCAGCCAAGGCGCTATCTGCCTTCCACGGCCTGTTTCCCGGTACTACGGCCGATGTACTGAGCTGGGTAAATCGTACGCTCCCCGGTCCGGGCGGCCCCCTCGGCGACGAGCGGCGCCGGGGCTACGAAAGCGAATCGGAAGCCAGCCAGTCGTGGCTGACTACCCTGACCCGCAAAGCCGAGAAGAAAAACAACGAAGTATAAGAGCAGCCCTAGTTGGGTACTTATTACTGAGAGCCACTAGCGCGCCGCTAGTGGCTCTCTTGCATCTTGGTACCCTACGTTTTCCTTAGCACTTGACTTGCTTACTTCTTAAGCGCCCTGCTGGTACTACTCTACTCCTCGGCTTTGGAACCCGTATGATTATCTTAACCGGCGTTGGACGAGGGAATTACGAAGCCGTGGGCTAGTCCCATAATACCGTCATAGCATGCTTGAAACTAGATGCTACCTGAGAACTGCTGTCACGCCCATAACTAAGCGGCGGGCACAGGCTGGCACGTAGGGCAGGTGTACGTTGCGCGCCCACCCACGTAAGCTTTGTCGATGGCCGTTTGGGGGTGGCGGGGGCAGTAGTGGTGCTGATCGGTGCCGGGCGTGGCGGAGTCGTCCCACTCGCGGGCATGGATGAGGAAAGAGGCAGGAAAGTGCCGGTAGGTAGCTTCGTGGTCGATGGCCGTGTGTAGTACCAGCTGAATGGCTTTGTGAAGCCCACTAAACTCGGTTTCCGTAAGCGTATTGGCCCTGCGCTCCGGATGAATCTGGGCCTGAAACAGTACCTCATCTACAATCCAGTTGCCGAGACCTGCTGTAATGGCCTGATCCAGCAGCAGGGGTTTGAGGATGGTTTTGCGGCGGCTTAGCTTTTCCTGGAGCTGTGCCACTGTGATGTCCAGCGCATCGGGGCCCAGCTTTTTGGCTAGTTGGTACGACTCCACGCTGTCGGCCAGCCGAATGCGCCCAAACTTGCGCGGGTCTACGAAGGCAGCGCGCAGGCCGGAACTTAGGTGCAGGGCCACGCGGGTGAAGCGGGGAGCATCGGCTTCATCACGGTAGGCACCTACATCGCCTGTCATGCCGAAGTGGAGCACTAGTACGTGGCCGTCATCGAGTAGAAGAAAACAATTCTTACCTAGCCGACGGGTGGCCGTAATGGTGCAGCCCACCAACGCCCGGCGCAGCGTATCTTCATCAGTAGCCAAGACGTGAGCATCCTTTACTTCAAACTCAGTGATGGTCTGGCCCACCACTAATTCATCCAGAAAGCGGCGGTAGGTTTCAACTTCGGGTAATTCAGGCATTCAGAGTCGGGGGTAGCAGGCGAAGGATAACGAGGCTTATAGACGGCCCCAGCAAGTGGTAACAAGCGCTACGGTGGGCTCCGTTCCCGCGTTGGCCCCGGCCGGGTGAAAACACCGGCAAGTTGTTACGCACGGAGCTGCCCTTGCACTACTACCACGCCCGTACCACCAATTTGCACTAGCTCGATAGCCTCACGGGGGCCCAGTACGCTTACTTCTACCGTGCCTGGCCGTCCCATCCAGTGGCCCTGCTCGGCCACGAATTGGGATTCCGGCAAGTAGCCATAGTGCCAGAGGTAGGCCGCCATACCCCCAGTGGCGGAGCCCGTTACGGCGTCTTCCAGCACATCGGGTGGGGTGCAGAAGTGGCGAGCAAAGGTTTGGCCAGCTGGGGTAGCGCCCCCCAGGCAAAACAGGTGGGAGCTGAAAAAGTCAGCGCTGGCTCGGTAACGGTCGAGGGCGGCGAAGTCGGGTAGGTGGGCGCGGCGCAACGTATCGGCGTCCCGCAGTAGCATCATGAGCTGGGGTGTACCGGTGCTCACCGTCTGCACTACGGAGCCGGGCACGAGGTCGGCGGGGCTGAGACCAAACAGGGGCAGAACTATGGCTGGGTCGTGCAGCTGCCCGAAAGTAGGGCGGCGTTGCGTCATCAGCACCCGCGCCGGGGTGCCAGGTGTGCTGGGCGGCCGCACCTCAATCTGGATGGGGCCGTGCAACAGCTCTAGCTGCAGGGTAAGAGGCTCAGTGGTGGGCTGCGGTAGGCGGCCCGTATGTAGCAAGGCCGTAATGGTGGCAATAGTAGGATGTCCGGCCAACGGGATTTCCTCAGCGGGCGTGAAGTAGCGCACACTAAACTCAGCTGCCGTTGAGCGGCGCACGAAAGCCGTTTCTGACTGATTAAACTCACGGGCCAGGCGTTGCATCTGGTCGTCCGTCAGCGCGTCCGCATCCAGCACTACGGCGCAAGGGTTGCCCGCCAGTGCGGTATCGGTGAAAGCATCAACCAGCAGAAAGGGTAAGGAAGTCATAGGTAAGAGCGTGAGGTTCAAAGGTAGCCTTACGAGCGTTGGTGCTGTAGCTGTTACGCAACAAAAAAGGCTGTTCTTCCAAGGAAGAACAGCCTTTTAGAAAGGTATGCAGTAGCTTAGGAGGGGTCGGTGAGGAGCGCTACCTGGCGGCCCTGAGCGTTGTAAATGCTACCGTCTTGGCTGATGTAGAGGCGGCGCTGCTGTCCATCTACCAGCACATAGGGGAAGCCCTCTGCATCGGAGCGGGTGATGCGCCCTACCACCTGGGCCGTGCGGTCACCCCGGTCGAGGCGAACTACGTTGAGGTGATTGGTGAGGTAGTAAGGCACGCTAGGGTTGTCGCGAAAAGTGATTTTACCCAGCACGCTCACCGGCGAACCGCTGGACGTAGCCAGAGCAGGAGCGGCTTGCATAGCTGGTCGGTTGGTCAGCACTGCGGGGGTAGCGGAAGGAGCTGTGGTACGAATGCTGGCTACAATCTGCTGGTTGGCCCGCTGCCAGCCTTCGCTGATGGAGGCTAAGCGGGTGCGGCGACCAGGGTGCGTAGGAGAAGCTTCATCATCAGATACAACGGCCATACCAGCCTGGGCTTCAGCGAGGCTAGCGCCCATCTTGCGCAGCACAAAGCCCGAGAACTCGTCGGCTTCCAACTCATCGGCGGGGTTTGAGCCACCGGCACGCAGGGTGTGGCCGTTGAGGTGGTGACCCATTTCGTGGGCCAAGATGCTAATACCAGCCCAGTCGGTACGGCCTGCCCGGTTTACGGAAGCCACAAACTGCGGATTGTACAAAAGGTAACGCTTGCCGTCGTACACTACCGCTGCTGCGTTTTGCACAGCCGTAGTGGAGCGTAGCTCGAAGCGGGGTTTCAGGCCCACCACGTCAGTGATTTCGCGCAGCACATCGCGCTGGCCCGAAGAAGAGGTCTGCGCCGTAGCAGCAGTGGTAATCAGCAGCCACCCGGCAAGCCAGAGCCTGCAAAGCGGCGGAAAAGGCGGGAGTGGAGCGTCATTGGAGAGGCGTGAGGTGAGAAACCAAACAAATCAGGAATCGTGCCGAAGCAGTCTGATTATATAACGCCAGAAGTCCAATTTTGGTGCGTTTTAGAATGGAGAAAACGGCAGGAAGTGCTACGGTTACTCACCTCCCTACCGTTGAGCCTCACGCTCCTCCTGCTTAGTGCAGCAGGCAGCCTAGGGGCCATGCCACCAAACTCGCCTGCTGCATCTTGTAGCCTTATGTTAAGCTATACCATAGCGGTAGCGCGCGGCGTGGCTTCCTGCGGCCGCTCGCCAATTTGCTGGCGCCACATGGCATAGTAAAGCCCACGTTGGGCCAGTAACTCCTCGTGGCGGCCGGCCTCGGCTACATGACCACGTTCTAGCACGAAAATACGGTCGGCGTGGAGGATGGTACTGAGGCGGTGAGCAATCAGAATGGTAATGTGCTGGCGGGAGCCCGACAACTCCCGTACCGTTTGGCTGATTTCTTCCTCCGTGAGCGAGTCGAGGGCGGAGGTAGCTTCGTCGAAAACTAACAGCGTGGGGCGGCGCAGCAGGGCCCGGGCAATGCTAAGGCGCTGCTTCTCCCCGCCCGAAACCTTCACACCGCCCTCACCAATTACCGTGTCTAGCCCCAGTGGGGCGCGGGCCAGTAGCCCATCGGCAGCGGCTTGGTGCAGCGCCTGAATGCACTGCTCATCGGTAGCATTTGGGGCCACAAAACGCAGATTCTCCCGAATGGTGCCCGCAAAAAGCTGCGTATCCTGCGTTACAAATCCAATCTGCTCGCGCAGAGTGTCAAGGTCGAGCTCAGTGCCCGAAATGCCATTATATAGGATGTGGCCTTCAGCGGGCGGGTAGAGGCCTACTAGCAGCTTTACAAGCGTAGTTTTACCCGAGCCCGAGGGACCTACGAAAGCAATGGTTTCGCCTAGTTTAGTTTGGAAGCTGATGCCAGACAGGCAGGTACGTTGGCCGTGAGGTGCTGAAAATGCACGCTGTCGAAAGCCAGCGTCTCAATCTGCCGGATGGTTTTGGGTTGGGCGGGCTTTATTTCCTTCGGCGTGTCCAGAATAAGCTGGTAGTTAGCCAAGGAAGCTTCTGTTTCACGGTACACATTGATAATAGTGCCCATTTCCTGCAGTGGCCCGAAGATGGCAAAGGAGTAGATAAAGAAGGAGAAGAACTCGCCTACTGAAATAATCTTTTGCACTACCAAAAACAGCAGCATCATCAGAATCACGTTGCGCATCAGGTTCACGAAGGTGCCCTGCACAAATGATAAGGAGCGGAGGTAGCGCACCTTTTTCAGCTCCAGCTTGAGAATCTTATCGGTGGTCGTATTCAGGCGTTGGGTTTCCTGCTGAGCTAGCCCTAGGCTCTTAATCAGCTCAATGTTGCGCAGGCTTTCCGTGGTGGAACCGGCCAGTGCCGTGGTTTCGGCCACAATGGTTTTCTGAATCACCTTAATTCGCTTGCTCAAAAATAGGCTTAGGGAGCCTAGCAGCGGAATCGTGAGAAAATACACCACCGCAATGGGCCAATACACGCTGATGGCGTACCAGGACACGAACAGAATGGCTACCAGGGAGATAAACAACACGTTCACAAAGCTCTGAATAAGCTTCTCCACGTCGTGCGCACCTTTTGTAGCTTGCCCAGAGTTTCCCCCGAACGCTGATCCTCGAACACCTGATACGGTAACTCCAGGGAATGACGCAGGCCATCGGAGTAAAGCTCGGCTCCCAACCGCTGGGTGATGACGTTGGTGTAGTAGTCCTGAAAGTTTTTGGCAATGCGCGACACCATGGCTACGCCCAGAGCTTTAAGAATTAGGAGGCCCGCCCCACCCATCAGAAACTGCCAGAAAGTAGGATGCTGGGAGTTTCGCAGGGAGGGTGTCACGTAGCGGTCAATAATTTGCCGCAGAATGTAAGGGTCAAGAAGGGAGAATACCTGGTTGATGGCCGCCAGTAACAAGGCCAGCGCTAGTAGGCCCCAGTAGTGGCGGAGGTAGCTGTAGAGAAGTTTCATGAAGAGTGAGAGGGGAACGACAGGTAGAAAGCCGCAGAGGAGCCATAAGGTTTTGGCCTCAACTGGAAGACTCAAGTATACCCTTACTTATTGCTCGTTTTCCCCGCCCTATGCTGTCGCTTCGCCGGCCGTGCTGGCAACTAGGCGGGTGCTGCCGGGTACCATTACGGGTGGGGTAGCCGTAGACTGGTAGTGCTGAGCCAGCAGGTGCGACACGGTAGGCGGCTCGGGACCTTCGTGCAGCGCTCTGATCTGGGTTTTCAGGTCGGCCTCGTCGCGGCCGACGCCTCGCTCGTGCTGCTGGGCGTGTTCCTCCCACGATTCCGTCATGAAGTATTCTACCATGCGCGTTGGCTCCGCTAGATCGGCATACAGGCCCCATCCTATGGCTCCTTCGCGCCGCCGAATGCGCGCCAGTTGTTCCATGAGGTAGGTGAAAGCAGGCCGGTTGTCGGGAGTTACGTGGTAGGTAGTGGTAATTATGACCGGGCCTTCTTCGGGAGCAGGCTCAGTAGCCAGTACGGGCTCCAAACGAGGGCGCGCCGGGGTGAAATCGAGCCCTTCACCAGTGCGCAGCGAAAAGCGAAGCACGAGCAACGTGCTCAGACCTAGCCAGACCGCCGCCCCCGCCAACGCTAGCGGCAAGCCCAGCCGTTCGGCCACGGCACCCCATACCACGCTACCCAGGGCCATACCGCCTTGTATGGTGAGCAGATAAAGGCTGATGGTGCGAGCCTGAACCCACCGGGGCACCACCGTTTGCACGCCCACGCTAAAGGAGTTCAGTACCAGCATCCAGGCCAGCCCCACCAGCACCAGTAGCCCATACAGCAGCCAGTGATTATTGGCATATGCCAGACCGACCAAGCCGGCCGCAAACGCAGTGGTAGCCAGCGTCACACGCCAATCGATGGTGAGGCGGCGGTTAAGGCGTGGCAGAATGAATGCGCCCAGCACAGCTCCCAAGCCCATGCAGGAAAGCAGCATAGAGTAGAAGGAAGTAGGCTCGTGCAGGCGTCGAGCTACTACGGCCGGCATCAGGGCGAACAGCGCACTAGCGCCAAACGTGAAGCAAACGCCCCGCACCAGAATATGCTGCACTGGTGGCGCGTAGCGTGCGTAGCGTATGCCACCCCGAATAGCAGCTACTACCCGCTCTGTAGCTAGTGTAGAAGTAGCCTGGGGGGCGCGTTTCCAGCTCCACACCATGTACATCGTAGCCAAAAACGATAACCCGTTCAGCATGAAGGCGGCTCCCGCCGAAAAATAGCCGATAACTAAGCCGCCCAGAGCAGGACCAAAGGCCCGTGCTAAGTTGAAGCTTACACTATTGAGCGCAATGGCCTGGGGTAGTTCCTGGCGGGGTACCAGCTCGGGGGTTACGGTTTGCCAAACGGGGTTATTGAGCGCGCCACCCAGGCCCAACATAAACGTGAGCAGCAGTAGCAGCCAAGGGGTCGTGTAGCCTAGCAGCGTGACCGTAGCCAGCACAAGGGCGGTGGCCGCCATCCAGGTTTGGGTAAGGAGCAACATCTTGCGCCGGTCCACCAAATCGGCAAGGGCGCCAGCGGGCAAGCTCAGCAGAAACACGGGCAGCGCCGATGCTGTCTGCAGCAGGGCCACCAACACGGGCGAGGGAGTCAGCTGTGTCATCAGGCCCACGGCTCCTACGTTCTGCATCCACGTTCCAATGTTCGATACAAAGGAGGCAATCCATAGCACCCGGAAGAAGGGAATCTTTAGGGGCGTGAAAGGCGAGGCGGAGGTGGCAGGAGAAGTAGGAGCAGTAATGGGGGCCGACATAGATGACAAAGACTAGTATGCATCAGAGCTACTACAGCGTAGCTCTGGCATATCCCCATACGCAGAGGTCCGCGGCAAGTAGGAAAATTTCCTCGCCGCGGACCTCGGATTATGTACTTCTCACTTTCTACAAACGCACGCCAATACCTGGTCCGAAAAGAAAGAAGAAATTACCGTTGTTCATCAGGTAGCCACCTCCCAGGTATAGTGGGAATGTTAGCTTAGCATCACTACGAGTTGGGTATACCGACCCTATCACCACAATCCCTAAGTCTCGGTTCTGATTTTCGTTGTTGAGGTTAAATGCGTTTAGCGCTACAAAACCCGCCCCTACTTTATAAGGGCGTAATTTGTTGATTTTGTTCGGGTTATAAAAGCTGAATTGAGCTAGGGTTGCTAAGCTGATGCCACTGAACGCCGTATAGTTATTCTTGTCTACTGTGCCGGTTAGCTGCTTGGTAAGCAAACCAGCTGGAAAACTGATATCAATATCAAATTTTACCCGGCGCTGTAGTACTAGCTCCAACTTCTGCGAGAAGCCGGGCTCCTGATATTGGCTTTGCGTGTGCTTTACGGTAATAATGATAGTACTCCAGTCGTCCAGGTCGTAGGTCTTGCGGTAGTTCAGTAGACTGTTCAGACTAATATTGCCTACCTGACACTGTTTGTCCTGGTAGAAGGCCGCACGCACGGAGTTGCCATCTGGGCATATTACTACGTTATCAACAGTCCGCATCTCAATTAACTCCCCTTTTGCATTCTGCGTACGAATATCAAAGGTGAGGTATTGCTTGCCGTACAACTGTTGGTCGGAATCGATACTACCGGAATTGAAGCTAAATACTACGTCGCGAATAGTCCGATCATACAAGACCGGACCATTGAGGCGGGTTAATGGGCGTGGAGATTCGCCAAAGGTGACACCCACAAAATCAAGAGGGTGAGGGCGCTGAAATTCCCGTACCGATAAGCTATGGCCGGTAGGCTGGCCCGCATTATAAATTGTAATGCGCTTTTTGTCGATAGTGACGGGTACCTGCAGGCGGTATACTACTGCCACGTCAGTTCGTATGCTGGAGTCGGAAGGTACTATCTGTACATCTTCGAAGTGAAACCGGGCACGTGCTAAGGATTGCCCTTCCAAGCGCACATCTACCGTTTCACCGGGGTTCACACTAGTATTAGTAGTCCAGTCACTGCCGCGGTGGCGCACACTCACCGTAGTGATGCTGGTTTTAGGCGAAATGTTGAAATTGGTAACGTACTTGGCTTGGTCGTTTTCCTTGATGTAGAGGTAGCTTTCCGTTTGGCGGTGCGTGTTGAATACCCGCAGCCAGCACAACACCCGGTCGTTGGTGAGGTATTGACGGGTAAATAGTTCCGCAATCAAAGCTCCCCCGGCTTCCTCCTGGTCTTCAATGCGGTAGGTGCGCTTCAGGTCAAACGTGCGGCCATTATCCAAAATCAGTTCCACTCCCCGCCGTTGGGCCGCCTCATCCAATGTAATTTCTTTCTTATCGACGCTGAGAAAACGGAGACGGGCAGCCTTCACCGTGAACTCCTGCCGTATGGGAGGCAGGGCGTAGGTTACGCGGCGGTTGTTATCGGTAAGAAATGGCCGCTCCGTTTGGGGGCGCAGGGTAAGTAAGCGCGTGCCGAGGGCATTGGGTAGTACGTGCAGGCGCAAAGTGCCTTTGTCCTGTTCAATGCGGTAGTCGATATCTTGGCCGTGGGTCCACTCGGGGCTTACCCGAATGTTTTTCACGTTGTTGCTGATCAGGTCAAATACCTTCTCTTCTCCAATAAATAGCTCCGTATCAGCGGGGCGCAACTCCAGGTTAGTGCGCGTAACGGGAAGCAGCTTTACCGTTTGAGTCAGTGGGGCTTGACCAGCCGAATCGGCGAGCTGGCGGAACGACAGGCTGAGGAACCGGTTTACGCCCAAGTCTTTAAAGCGCAGCTTAGCCCGGTAGTATTGCCCACCTTCCACGGCAGTTAGGGAGTCGATAAGCTGGAAATCGGCTGAGCGCACCAAGCGTAGGGGGGCGGTAGATCGTACCAGTTGGGGGTAAACCAGTAGCTCAGCCGTTTCGTCGTCCTGGCGGTAGTAGAAGTACACGTTTGGCTCTCCCTGTACTATCACCGTGTTGCGGCTCATGGAGTAGCGCGTGGTGTCCGTGCGCAAACTCAGGTCGCGCAGGAGGGGAACCTGTTGTGCCCACGCCGCAGAAACACTCAGCAAGAGCAGGCAAGCAAGCAGTACAATACGCATCGGACGGGCCGACGAACTCTGGAAATCAGCGGATTTCAGCACAACAGACAGGAAGCAGCGAAAAATCGGAACCAGCGGCACAAGGGCG
The DNA here is from genome assembly GCF_000961955.2 of Hymenobacter sp. AT01-02. NCBI lineage: Bacteria > Pseudomonadati > Bacteroidota > Cytophagia > Cytophagales > Hymenobacteraceae > Hymenobacter > Hymenobacter sp. AT01-02. The sequence goes on along the minus strand of NZ_JZIR02000104.1, from coordinate 5,906 downwards.
ACACTGCAAAGGTAGAACGAGTGGCAGGTACCCGCATTAGTGCTCCACATTTTTCACGCCAAAAACAGGATTTTTCTGATAGCGCAAAAATAAAAAGGCCTTCTGCTAAAGAAGCAGAAGGCCTTTTGTGTAGTCCGTAGGGGAATCGAACCCCTGTTGGTAGAATGAAAATCTACTGTCCTAACCCCTAGACGAACGGACCAGAATACCAGACGTTTTTCCGTTTTGGTGCTGCAAAGATACAACCCGATGGATTCAGCGCAAGAGGTCAATGTGAAAAAAACGAAGATGATGGGCTAACTACCGTAATATCAGGCAGATTTTTTTTCACGCTTGCGGCGTCGGTCCCACCAAATGTAGGCGCCAAACAGCACAACACTTACCCCCGACACCCATAGAAGCCCAGTTTTGAGCCGCTGGCTTTCCTCTCCTAAGTAGGCCAGCAGGGCAATAAGAGGCACTACTCCTACCACAGTAGCCGTGATAAATTTAAGATAGCCCATTCGGGCCAGTCCGGCCACAAAGCTGATGGCGTCGTCGGACAGGGCGGGAGAGAGGCGGGCAATGATAATTGCCCACACCCCGTAATCGTGCACAATATCGACTACGTGACGTTCGGTTTTGCGACCCAGCAGCCGGGCCACGAAAGACTCGCCCAGTGCCCAGCCCAAGGCGTAGCCCACGCTAGAAGCCACTACGACCCCGCCGAGTGCCAGCAGGGAGCCCCACCAAGGCCCGTAGGCAAGGATGGCTACCAAAATGAGCAGTACAACATTGATGACAAACAAAAACATTTGTACCACCATGCCCAGTACCAACACTACTGGCCCCCAGTAGCCAAACTGGTGCATCCAAGCGGCAATGCGGGGCTGCTCGCCGCTACGCAATACCGTGAATCCTTCGCGGAGAGTAGTTTGAAAAGCAGGCCACAAAAACCAGCAAGCCAGCATAGTAGCCAGCAAAGCCAAGGAAATGTACAGCGGTAAGTGGTTGGTGCGAGCAGAGCCAGAGGACGAATTGGGAGCAGGCAAAAGCAGAGGGAGTTGGGCGCCAATGGCGCAGTGATAGGCAGAAAGTTGGCTGTACGAGCCAAATGGACCGAAGGCTACGGCAACCCGAAAGGCGCTGGTAGGGTACTATCTGGTCAGAACTTCATTCGGCCCCCGGCCGCGCTACCTTCTCTTCCGATGGCAAAACATACCTATGACTTAGGCCTGATTGGCAACTGCGCCTTCCTAGGCCTAATTGGCACCGACACGGCCGTGCGCTGGCTGTGCTGGCCCCGCTTTGACAGCAGCTTTGTATTTGGCTCTTTGCTCGACTCCCAAAAGGGGGGCGAGTACAGCATTCGGCCGGCCGATACGGATGCGGGCTTCGAATCGCACCAGTACTACATGCAGAATACCAACGTGCTGTGTACGGAAATTACTACGGCTGATGGTGCCTACCGCGTAACGGACTTTGCCCCGCGCTTCTCCCAGTACGAGCGTTATTACAAGCCTCTGATGTTTATCCGGAAGGTGGAGCTGATTAGCGGGACCCCACAGGTGCGCGTGGCTTGCCGGCCAGTGGGCCAGTACGGGCAGCTGCCCCTAAACCGGCGGCGTAGCTCCAATCACATTGCTTTCCTTGGCTTGGAAGAGGAAATTCGCCTCACAACTAACATTCCGCTCACGTATGTGCTGGATGAGGAGGAATTTGTGCTCAACGAAACGAAGTATCTCGTGCTGACCTACGGCGCCCCGCTAGAGGCCCCGCTGGAAAGCACCGCCGAGCGGTTTTTACGCAGCACCATTGACTACTGGCGTACATGGGTGAAGAGCACCAGCATCAGCAGCTTCCACCAAACTCAGGTTATCCGGTCGGCCTTGGCCCTCAAAATTCACCAGTATGAGGACACAGGCGCTATCATTGCGGCCAGTACCACATCGTTGCCGGAGGCGCCGGGCAGCACTCGCAATTGGGACTATCGGTACTGCTGGATGCGCGATACATACTACATCCTCACGGCCTTCAACAACATCGGCCACTTCGAGGAAATGGAGCGCTACTTCCACTACATCGCCAATATCTCTACCAAGGTAAAAGACAAGTACCAGCCTTTGTACGGCATCAGCGGCACCTCGGAACTGGTAGAGCAGGAGCTGGACTTGGAGGGCTACCTAGGCAACAAGCCCGTGCGTATTGGCAATGATGCGTACACGCACATTCAGAACGACGTGTACGGGCAGGTGCTGGTAGCTTTGCTACCGCTTTACGTGGACTGCCGCTTCTTGGACCCCGAGCGCCAGAACCCTGCCAAACTGCTGTATGAGGCCTTGCACCGCATTGAGGCCACTATGGATCAGCCCGACGCGGGATTGTGGGAGTTCCGCAACTTGGCCCAGTACCATTGCTACACCTACCTGTTTCACTGGGCTGGCAGCCACGCCGCGCGCAAGGTGGCTCATTCGCTCGGCGACACGGAAATGGAAGCATTGGCTACTCGCCTCATGCACGAAGCAGAGTCGCGGATTGAGAAGTGCTACAGCCCCGAGTGGGGTGCCTACACCAACGCCATTGGCTCGCCTCACCTTGATGCTAGTACCCTGCAACTCATCATGATGGGCTACCTCGATCCAACGTCTGAGCGGGCTCACCGCCACTTAGAAGCCTTGGAGAAGGAGTTGATGACCCCCGAAGGCTTGTTCTACCGCTACCGCCACGCCGACGACTTTGGAACCCCCGAAACGACTTTCCTTATCTGCTCCTTCTGGTATGTGGAAACTCTGGCCTGCGTGGGCCGCTTGGATGACGCGGTACGGGAGTTTGAAAAGCTCATCACGTACACCAACCACCTTGGATTGCTGAGTGAGGACGTGGACGCCAAAACGGGCTCTCAATGGGGCAACTTCCCCCAGGCATACAGCCACGTAGGGCTAGTAAACGCCGCGTACCGCATTGCCAAAAAGCTAGATCGTCCTACGTTCGTGTAAGTAGCTAACCGGTCAGCAACCACAAAGCCCCGGCGCTGCGATTCAGCACCGGGGCTTTGTGGTTGCTAACCGGTTAGCACGCATCTGGGCCGGGTGCCGAGCCCAGGTACACCCGATTTAGTTCGGCTTTGTGCTGGCGCCAATCGGGCATGAACCGGTCCATAAGGCCCCAAAAGTGGGCGTTATGGTAGCGTTCGTGCAGGTGGGTCAGTTCGTGCACCACCACGTATTCCAGGCAGGGTAGGGGCCGCTTGATTAGTTCTAGGTTCAGCCAAATACGCCGGGCCTGGATGTTGCAGGTGCCCCAGCGCGTCTTCATTTGTTTGATAGCCCAAGCGTTGGCTTGTACTCCCACTATAGGCTGCCATTTCTCTAGCAGTGCGGGTAGCTGCTCACGCAGGCGCTGGCGATACCAATGGGCCAGGGCCTGGGCCCGCTGGGCTGTTGTGCTCGTAAGAGGGGCATGTAAGTCAAGGTAGCCAGGCTCTTGCAGTACTACCTTGGCTGGGCCGGTGGTAGGATGCATACGCAATGTATGGGGCGTGCCCTGGTACAGGTGCATCTCGCCTGTTACGTACGTGAGAAGTGGTAGCTGCTCGCGCGCGGCAAACGTAGCTTGGTGCTTATGAATCTAGGCCTGACGGGCTAATACCAACTCCCGCACCGTGGCATCAGAAGTGCGGAATGGTACGGTTACGCGCACTCGGCCGTCGGGCATGTGCACACTCAGGCGCAGGGTCCGTATATTCTTGCGTACGACTTCTACCTGCAAGTCGTCAATTTGAAGATGGGGCATGCGTACTACTCACTCTTGAAAGCCACGAAAGTACGGCAATACTCGGGTTGGCAAGCCGGGGGCGCGCGTAGCTCAGCAAAACAAAGCCACTACCTAGAAGAAGGTAGTGGCTTGTGAAAGTAGCGCAGTAAAAGAGAGTAGCAGGGTTACGTCAGCAGGCTTCTGAGCAGGCGCCGCACCTCTTGGGTAGAGGCTAAGTGGTAGCGGGCCTGGGAGCGGGGTGAGCTACCCACCTTCACCGTATATGCCTCTGCTGGCATAGCTCGGAAGGTGTCCTCATCGGTACGGTCGTCGCCGAGGGCTAGGATGAAGTCGGGGTTGTACTGGCTTACCCAGCGGGCGGCGGCAGTGCCTTTGTTGATACCGGCCGTTTTAATCTCAATTACCTTGTTGCCCTCCAACACCTGCAAATCGGTATTAGACGTCATAAAGGTGAGGTGGCTAAGCAAGTCGCGGGCCCGGACGGCGCCCAGTTCCACGTCGGCGCGGCGGTAGTGCCATACCAGGGAATACTCCTTGTCTTCGATGAAAGAGCCGGCCGTACGAGCCACGTACATCTCCAAAATTGGGCGTATGTCCTGCTTCCAGTTGTTGTTCAAGGCCTGAAATAGGCTCCAGTCGTCACCGGCAGCGCGCAGCCATACTCCGTGTTCCGCAATGAAGTCTACGGGCAGATGTCCCAGCCATTTTTGCAGGGTTCCCCGGTCGCGCCCGCTAATGATGACCACTCGGTTGCGTGGGTTAGCCGTCAATGACTGTAACAGTAACAACAACTCCGCATCAGGCTGTGCGCGCTGGGGAAGCGGATTAAAGGGTGCCAGCGTACCATCGTAGTCAAGCAACAGCAGGCGCGACTCGGCCGCTTCAAACTCCTCGCGTAGCTGCATGAGAGGAGCCGTGCTCAGGGTTTCGGTAGCCAGCGTAAGCTGCTTGATCTTGCTATACTGCAGGCGGTCCATGAACAGTTTGGTCCAGGCAAACACGTTGTATTGGCGCACCAACGACTGCAGGGCGGCCATGCGTTGTACCTGCTCCTCCTCCGGCATCACTAGAGCCTCGTGCATCGCCTCAGCTAGCTGGTTGGTATCGGTAGGGTTAATGATGATGGCATCGGATAGCTCCCGGGCAGCCCCGGCTCGTTCGCTTAAGATCAGCACCCCGCGCTGGTCTGCCTTGCTGGCAATAAACTCCTTGGCTACTAGGTTCATCCCGTCGCGCATAGGCGTTACCAGAGCCACTTCAGCCAAGCGGTACAACGAGGAAAGCTCTTCCAAGGGGAAAGAGCGGTAGAAATAGTGAATGGGGTTCCAGGTAATGGTGCGATACTGGGAGTTGATGCGCCCTACCAGTTCATCAATTTCTTCCTTCAAGGCAGCGTACTGGGCTACTTGGTCGCGGGAAGGTACCACCAGCATAATCAAGCTTACCTGTTCGCGCCACTCGGGGTAGCGCTGTAGCAGTACTTCAAAGGCGCGCAGACGCTGGGCAATGCCTTTGGTATAGTCAAGCCGGTCGATGGAGAGGATGACGCGTACCTCACGTAGGGCCTCACGATACTCAGCTTCGTGGCGCTTGGCTTCCGCTGAGGCTGCCGTCGTTTCGTAGCGCTGGTAGTCGATGCCCATGGGAAAGGCGTCCACGAGCACGGTGCGGCTGGGAGTTTCAATCTGCCCGTTCTGGGAGGAGTAGCCCAACATCTGTGATACGGCGCTCAGGAAGTGGCGCATGTAGCTGTAGGTATGGAAGCCGATGAGGTCGGCACCCAACATGCCCTGCAATAACTCGGCTCCCCAGGGTAGCACCCGGATCATCTCGTAAGACGGGAAGGGGATGTGCAGGAAGAAGCCAATGGTGCACTCGGGGCGGGCGCGGCGCAGCATTTCGGGCAGCAGCAGCAGCTGGTAGTCGTGCACCCAGATGGTGTCGTCGGGGCCGGCCAGCGCCAGCACGGCCTGGCAGAATTTCTCGTTGACGGCCACGTAGGCCTCCCAGTGGGCCTGTTCGTAGGTGGCGTACTGGCTGAAGTAGTGAAAGGTAGGCCAGAGTGTGGAGTTGCTGAAGCCTTCGTAGAAGTCGCGGATTTCTGCTTCCGTCAGAAACACCGGCGCCATACTGTCCTGCTGGAGCTGCTCGGT
>NZ_JZIR02000103.1:0-806 GCF_000961955.2 Hymenobacter sp. AT01-02 | reverse complement strand
TCTGGGTAGCAACCACCCTCCTACCCCGAAGGTTGGAGTTTTATTCTTAATCCTTGCTAAAGGGTACTGTTCTGTGGCCAGCCAGCCTGCTTTTGTACGGCTTCGAGCTACTCAATTGCGGCGGCGGGCACCGCGAAGACAAGCTCCGGCTACCAATAGTCGTGGCTACTTACCGGCAGCATAATCCTACTATTTTGCAATAATACAATACTAGCAATAAACATAGATAACGATAGAACAATTCATTAAAGTTTTCGTCATATTCGGTGCGTGTTAGTTGTAACTCAGCTCTTTGCTTCCACTAAGACTGGGTTTTTGTACAAGTGCCTGCCTTAACCCACCCGAGCTATGCATTACTCTTTACTCTCGTATGCTGCTACTGCGTTATGTAGTGGCCTTCTTTACTCCCCACTGCTGGCACAACCGCTCCCCAAAGTAGCTGCGTCGGCCTTGTACGTTAATGACCTAAGCCAAACGGGCGACTTATTCACGTCGGCCGCAGGTAGTGATGCAACGGGAACGGGTAGCACTAGTGCGCCTTTTGCCACGGTGGCGGCCGCACTAAGCGCCGCCGATGCGGGCACTACCACTATTTACATTGACGCGGGCACTTACTCAGAACGCGTGGTTCTAAGTAAAAACATCAGTTTGCAGGGTGCTGGCACAGCCACAAATGTACCAGCATCTGCCACCGTTTTCAATGGTGGACTAGCAGATGGCACCCAGGCTAATGAGGTCGGTATCTACATTGCTACCAGTGGGGGTACAGCAGCCGCGCCCGTAGTGCTGGCCGACTTTACAGTACG
>NZ_JZIR02000102.1:0-570 GCF_000961955.2 Hymenobacter sp. AT01-02 | reverse complement strand
CCCGTAGTGCTGGCCGACTTTACAGTACGCAACTACGACTACGGTGTGCAAACGGCAGGCTCGACGCCCACGGCGTACTTTGTGCTGGAGGATATTGAAACTGTAGCCAATCGGCGCCACGGCATTGAATGGAACAGCTTGGTAGGCACCAGAAACATCATATTTCGCCGCCTTCACGCCGCCCAAAACGCCGTGACACCTAATACAAACAGCAACGGTGCCGGCCGAGGACTTTTCTTGGTAAATGGCGTCAAGGAAAACATTCTCATTGAAGATGGCTTGTTTGAGCAAAACCGGCGCGCTGGCATTGACGTCAACGATGGCAGCGTGGGCAACCTAGTTATCCGGGGGTGCCGCTTTTTCCAAAACGCAGGGCCGGGTATTGCCGTGCTGGGCGCCGCAGGAATACGCAACGCGAGTGGGTCTTACACAAGCCCAGCAGCACTGCTGGAAAACAATGGTATTCGCGACAATGCCTCCAATGGCATGGAACTGAAGGCGTGTACGGGTACGGGGCGCCCTAGCGGTGCTGGCAGCTTTGTAGTGCGCAACAACTATATCGCCCGCAGC
>NZ_JZIR02000101.1:0-6252 GCF_000961955.2 Hymenobacter sp. AT01-02 | reverse complement strand
AAGGAGGTAGCGGTCCTTAAAGCTGTAGTTGGCGCGGCCAAAGAAGGAGAGAAACTTGTGCGGCCATCGAAGCTAGAGGCAGGCGGCGACGGCGTAGCTCCCGTGCCTAGGTTGTAAATAGAGGTAGCATTGTCGGGTAGGCCGCGGGTTTCTACCGATTCGGCAAAGTATCGCTCGCGCCGCGTTTCAGTACCGGCTACTAGGTTGATTGAGTGCAGCTCATTGAACTGCTTGTTGTAGGTCAGGTAGTTCTGCCACTGCAGCAGCTTGTTGTCCACGGCGCTGATGCCGGCCACGTTTTGCGTGCCTCCCCGCAGCTGCACCAAGTTGCTGCCAAAGGAGGGGTTTAGGGAGGAGGTGATGTTGGCCCCGGCTACGGAACGGAAGTCCAGGCCCGGCATGAATGTGATATTGAAAAAGGCGTTGCCGGCAAAGATCTGGTTGCGGTTGATTTGGATATCCTCGCGGGTAAGGGCCACCGGGTTGTCGCCGCCCTCCATATCGGGGTAGTCCTGCCGCTTGCCATAGGTACCGTCGGGGTACTGAATGGGCACGATGGGAATCATCTCAATCATCATGCGCGGGACGTTGTTGCCCCCCACGAAGTTGTTGCCGATGCGGTCCTCAATGTTGGAGTAGTTGACCGTGGCGCCCACTTTCAGCCACTTTTTCACTTGGTTATCTACCACCAAACGGGCCGAATACCGCTTCTGGTAGGTGTTTTTGATGGTGCCGTTGGCGTTGGTATAGTTTAGAAACAGTCCGTAGGTAGTCTGGTCGCCGCCGCCCGTGAAGCCGAGGTTATGACTTTGGCTTACCGCCGTTTGGGTAACCTCATCCTGCCAGTCCACGTCGTAGAGCGGGTTCAGCTGGTCGTCGAAGAGCTTGCCCACCAGGGCTCTGCGCTTAATGCGCGGGTCCCGGTTGGTGTACTTGCCCGCCGCCCAACCAGCGGGGTCGAACTTCTGCACGTTTTGGTAAGCCAAGTCCTCGGCCGCCAGAAACTCTTGGGCGTTGAGTACATCAAGCTTGCGCGCTATCTTGCTTACACTGACGAAGTTGTCGTAGCTAATCTGTCCGCCTTTGCGGCCGCGCTTGGTCGTAACGATGATTACTCCGCTGCTCCCCCGCGACCCGTAGATGGCCGTAGCTGAAGCATCCTTGAGCACCTCAATGCTTTCAATATCGGCTGGGTTGAGAGCCGTAATGCCAGCTTCCCAGAAAATGCCATCTACTACATACAGCGGGGTGTTGCCCGCCGTGATGGAGGAATATCCCCGCACGCGGATGGTAGGGCTGCTGCCTGGTTGCCCGGAGTTCAGCGACACATCGACGCCCGTAACGCGGCCTTGCAGGCTTTGCGCCACGTTTACCACCGGGCGCTCTAGAATCTCACTGCTTTTCACGCTGCCTACGGCCCCGGTCACGTCGGAGCGACGCTGGGTTCCGTAGCCTACTACCACTACCTCGTCCAGGGCCTTGTTATCTGTTACTAGCTTGATAGTAAGTGTGGTACGGCCTTCTACGCTGATTTCCTGGGCCACAAAGCCAATGGAGGAAACGACCAAGGTTTCATTGCCCGTGGGCAAGGTCAAGGAGAAGTTGCCTTCAGCGTCAGAACTAGCTCCTAATCCACTAGCACCCTTTACAATAATAGTCGCGCCGGGCAAGGGCGCTCCTTTGTCGTCCGTTACGCGGCCCTGCACTGTTACGTCCACGCGGGCCGCAGTAGCCTTCATATCACTGCGGGCCCAGGCCGGCGTGAGGGGAAGGGCCGTAGCGGAACCCAGAAGGAGCAAGGGGGCGCCACGCCAGTTTCGGATAGCTAGAGAAGTGAGCATAGGGATGAGATTGTGGGATGAAAAACATGTAGCCGCAGGGAGGCGGGTGGGAAGTGCAGGAAGGAAACCGCGTAGTAGAATAGATTGACCTAAAGGGATAATAGCTAGATTAAACGTTTTAGCATACAGGTATACTAAGGATGGCTCGTGGAAAAATAAACCATGAGGAAAAGCAGAAAAAACACAAGGGTACTACACGCTGAGAGGGAAGCAGACCAACCTAGTAGCAGAGCTATTTTGTGAGTAAAATCCTGTATTAGAGAAGTTTACTAAATAGACTACCATTGTCAAACGCACAGATGCTGGCAACGAAATCAAGTTAAACACACGAAAATCCTTCGTGGCTAACTGCGAAAAAATCTGCCTCCTGATAGGTAAGCAGACCTTGATGAGGGCGTATCTGGCGAAAAGATGAAGGATTTATCTTGATAAACCAAAGTTTGCTTAAACATTTTAGCATATTTGCTAAAACGCGCTGCCTGTCGCCCTTCGTTTTACGGGCCTTTCCTGGGTGCCTTCGCCCACAGAGGTACATGTATCGGAGCACTTCTGCTCCCGCCTGCCGAGTCCCATCCATTCCTTCTTTTACCTTCTTATGGTAGCTTTTTCCTTGCATTGGCCCCCAAAGGCCGCTTCCTGGTGCGTGCGACTACTAGTGTCCTTCCTGCTGTTGAGTGCCCGCCTCGTCTTCGCCCAAAGCCTAACCTCGCATGTCGACCCCCTGATTGGCACGGGCGGGCACGGGCACGTATTTTTAGGTGCCAATGTGCCATTCGGGGCTGTGCAAGTGGGGCCACAGAACATCTTTAAGGGGTGGGACTGGTGCTCGGGCTATCATTATTCCGATAGCCTGATTACCGGCTTTTCACACACCCACTTAAGCGGAACGGGAGCTTCTGATTTGGGCGACGTGCTCATTATGCCCTACACCGGGGCCGTGCAAACCGATAAAGGGCGGCAGCAGGCGCCGCACCAAGCTATTTGTCACGCTTCTCTCACCAGCGCGAAACGGCCAAGCCCGGCTACTACGCCGTAACGCTAGACGACTACGGGATTCGGGCGGAGCTAACCAGCACGGCCCGGGTAGGAATGCACAAGTACACCTTTCCCGCGGGCCCCAAGCCGGCCCACATCATCATTGACTTGAAAGAGGGCATTGATGACAAAGCCACTGACACGTATATAGAGCAGATAGATCCGCAGACGTACGTGGGCTACCGCTTCTCGAAAGGGTGGGCCAACGACCAGCGCCTATACTTTGCCATCAAGACGTCGGTGCCCATTCCGCAGTTTGCGGTATACAACGAAGCCCAACAACTCACCGGGAAACAGGGGCAGGGCCTGGCTATCAAAGGCTTGTTCAACTTCCCCAAAACCCCGGGCACCCTTCTGCTGAAAGTGGGTATCTCGCCCGTGAGCAGTCAGAATGCTCTGGCTAACATTCAGGCCGAAATTCCGGGCTGGGACTTCACGCAGGTACAACGTACCGCCGATGCGCAGTGGAACCGGGAGCTGGGCAAGGTGACCATTGAAACCCGCGACCCGGCTGCGCGGCGCATTTTTTACACTTCCATGTACCACGCGCTGTTTGCACCGGCTTTGTTCAACGATGTGAACGGGGACTACCGGGGCACGGATAAGAAAGTGTACCCCAAGGCGCCCTTCGTAAACTATACCACCTTTTCGCTGTGGGATACCTACCGCACCGAGCACTCTCTGTTCCTGCTCACCCAGCCCGAGCGGGTAGGAGATATGATGCAGTCTATGCTGGCCATTCAGCGGCAGCAGGGCAAACTACCCATCTGGCATCTGATGGCGAGCGAAACCAATACCATGGTAGGCTACAGTGCCGTGCCCGCTCTGGCCGAAGCTTACCTGAAAGGCACCCCCGGCCTCGATGGCAACCAAGTGCTAGCCGCCATGAAAGCCTCCAGCACCCGCAACGACCAGGGCGTGCGCTACTTAAAGGAGCTGGGCTTCATTCCGGCCGATAAGGAAAGTGAATCGGTGGCCAAGGCTATGGAATATGCCATCGACGACTGGAGCATTGCCCAGGTGGCTAAAAAACTGGGCCGCCAGGACGACTACGCTACGTACAGCGCCCGCGCCAAGTACTACCAGAAATACTACGACCCTCACACCCGCTTTATGCGTGGCCTTACGTCCGATGGCAAGTTCCAGGTGCCCTTCGACCCTATCCAGTCAATCCACCGCCAAAACAATTACACGGAGGGCAATGCCTGGCAATACACCTGGCTGGTGCCCCACGATGTACCGGGCCTGATTAAACTATTCGGTAGTGATGCTGCTTTCACTCAGAAGCTCGACAGCTTGTTTGTTGTGCAGGGTAGCTTAGGGGAAAGCGCTTCTCCCGATATTTCGGGCCTGATTGGTATGTATGCCCACGGCAACGAGCCTAGCCACGCCACCATTTACTTGTACCCTTACGCCGGACAACAGTGGAAAACGGCGGAAAAGGTGCGACAAGTGCTGCGCGAGATGTACAAAGACAAGCCCGATGGCATCAGCGGCAACGAGGACTGCGGGCAGATGTCGGCTTGGTACATTTTATCGGCTATGGGCTTCTACCCCGTCAGCCCCAGCAGTGGCGCTTACGTACTAGGCAGCCCTATTGTGGACAAAGCCACCTTGCGCCTGCCCAAAGGCAAAACCTTTCTCATTGACGTTAAAAATAATGGCCCGCAAAACCAGTACATTCAGTCCGTTCGCTTAAACGGCAAGAGCTACCCCAACAGCTACCTGCTGCACCGCGATATTGTGGCGGGCGGTACGCTGGAATTAACTATGGGGCCGCAGCCAAACCGGGCGTTTGGCACGGCTCCTGCCACTCGCCCCCGGGAAGTATATCCGTAATATTCTGGAGCTGAAGCGCTCGGCGCCCGCAAACGAATTGAAGTTGAAAAAGAAAATCCTAATTCACGACATCGCCAAGCACTTGGACGTGTCCATTGCGACCGTCTCGTTGGTGCTCAACGGCAAGGCCAAGGAAAAGCGCATCAGTGATGTGCTGGCCGAAAAGGTGCTCAAGTACGTGGAAGAGGTGGGCTACAAACCCAACCAGCTAGCCAAGAGCTTACGCACGGGCAAAACCCACGTCATTGGCTTGGTGGTGGAGGATATTGCCAACCCGTTCTTCGCCACCGTAGCCGGCCTAATCGAGAAAAAGATCTTGGCCCGGGGCTACCGCATTATTTACTGCAGCACCAACGATGACACGGCCAAGACGCGGGACCTGCTCACCATGTTTCAGGAGCGCCACGTGGACGGCTACATCCTAGCCCTACCCGACGGGGTGGAAACCGACGTGCGCGCCCTTGTGCGGAGCGGAAAGCCCCTCGTCCTCTTCGACCGGGAACTGGCCGGGGTGCTGGCTAATGCGGTGGTAGTAGACGGCGCCCAAGGAATGTACGAGGCCACCCAGCACTTGCTAAACCAGGGATTTACGTCGGTGGGTATGGTGACGCTACAGGCGGGGCAGGCGCAGATGCAAGCCCGCTTACAAGGGTACGCCCAAGCCATGCAAGAACTGCACTTACCAGAACTGGTGCTGGAAATAGCGTTTCAGCAGGAGCGCGAGCAGATTATTGCGCAGATACAGGCATTCTGCCAGTCCAACCCCGAGTGCAATGCCCTGTTGTTTGCCACCAACTATTTGGGAGTGTACGGTTTGGAAGCCCTCAGCCGCCTGGGTCGCCGCATTCCAGAGCACATGGCCATCGTGTCGTTTGACGACCATGACCTGTTTCGGTTGTACTCGCCTACCATTACCGTGGTGGCCCAGCCCCTAGAAGCTATGGCCGAAAGCATCATCAGTACGCTCCTGAAGGCCTTAGAAGGGCCTGTGGAAACGGGCCGTAGCACGCAACTACAGCTGGCACCTCAACTTATTGTGCGCGAGTCTTCTATTCGGGTTCCGGAGAAAACGCGGTCGAAAACTTCCCGCACCAAAGCCTAACACGGCGCGAGACCTTACATGGGGCTGTGGTTGCGTAGCGGAAGCTGGCAACCTATATCAAGTCAGCCCAGACGCCGCCGTGTACCGCCGCATTGGTTTCAGGGCAACGGGTACGGTAGGGCCTGGCCTACCTTGCGTGTTTGCAAAATAGTAGCCGCCATCCTGCTTTCCTGCCCCAAAGTTGGCCGACTTTTGTCGGGTAAGAGGCCGTTGCACTTCTGCGGCCTGTACCTACTTATCATGTCCAAGGCTTCTCGCTTTGCTCTGCCGGCGGTACCGGCCGTTTTGCTTTCTATCATCAGTGTACAGGGCGGAGCCGCCCTGGCCAAGCAGTTATTCCCGGTGCTAGGGGCCGCAGGAACCACTAGCCTGCGCATTGGCTTGTCGGCGGTGGTGCTGCTGGCGTGGTACGGCCCCGGTTAGGGTCAGCCTCCG
>NZ_JZIR02000100.1:0-7275 GCF_000961955.2 Hymenobacter sp. AT01-02 | reverse complement strand
GGCACCCGGTCCCCGGCCCGCAGGGCGCGGCCCTCCAGCCTCCTATACCGGCCCGTAAATACGTGGCTTGGCTGCCCAGCACCATTGGCACGGCCAGGCCGCCCGATACGGCTAGGTAGGCCCGGCACCCCGCCCGCGGCGGACCAAAAGCCAGCTCGCAGCCCCGGGTGACGGCAACGGCGCGGTGCAAGGCAGGGGCTCCCCGTTGAGCGTAGCTGATAAGTCGGCTCCCGTTACGGCTAGTAGGTGGTCGGACTCAAACCGGATTTTGGGGCCGAGGAGCGTAATTTCAAGCCCGGCGGCGCTTGTAGGGTTGCCCACCAGGAGGTTGCCCACGCGCAGAGCCAGCGCATCCAGGGGGCCGCTGACAACAACGCCGGCCTGCTGGTAGCCCCGGCGGCCACCATCCTGAATGGTGGTGAGCAGGCCCGGATGCAGGATGCTACAACTCATGCTGCTGGCACTGAAATTCTTCCTCCGAAATAGCTACAAACCGCAGACGCTGGCCGGCGCGCAGGAGGCTGGGGGGTGTCACTTCGGGCGTAAACAGCCGCCTTGGGGTGCGCCCAATCAGTTGCCAGCCGCCCGGCGTTGGGAGGGAGTATACGCCAGTCTGCCGGCCCGCAATACCCACGGAACCAGCCGGTACCAGGGGCCGTGGCTCGGTTTTGCGAGGCGTTGCCAGGTGCTCGGGCATGCCGCCCAGGTAGGGAAAGCCGGGGGCAAAGCCAATCATATACACTACGTATTCCGGGGTCGTATGCAAGGCAATTACCTCGCTGGGCGTCAGGCCGGTATGCTGAGCCACCGTCCCCAAATCGGGACCGAACGAACCGCCGTAGCACACCGGAATTTCTACTAGCTCCGTAACTGCTTCGGGCGCCGCCGCCTGTACTTGCCCGAGCAGGTGTTGCACTGCCGCCACCGCGCTTTGGTAGGGGTCGTGGCGGCCGGCCTGGCTGATTACCCACGGGTCGTAATACACGGTGAGGGTAGTGAAAGCCGGCACGTATTCTACTAACCCCGGAAAGGGGTGTTGGTCAAAGAGGCGCGCTACGGCCTGAATGTGGCGGTGCGTGGCCTCGCTGATACTTTCGTCGAATTGCAGTACGAGGGCCGCATCGCCCAGGGGGTAAAGCTGGACCGGGGGAGTAGCGGGGTTTGACTGCGGAAGATGATCCATCGGTGGGTTTGCTTTACCTTGGGTGTTCGACCTGATGGAATATCCTTTTGAATGAAGCTTCAATATAGTAACGGTGCGCGCACCAGCGCACTTCTTCTGTCCGTGGGCCTGTGGTCCTGCTCTCACCAAATGGTTCCAACGGCTACGACCCTGCCCGCCACGCCGGTGCCCGTGGTGCCCGGCGTCAGCCAGGAGCTGGCCCAGGGCCGCGCCCGCCGCATCTCGCGCCTGGCCTACGATCTGCACTTAACTATTCCGGCTCGGAAAGCCGAACCCATTGCCGCCACCGAAACGGTGCGCTTTCACCTCACGGCGGCCGACCAGCCGGTTCAACTCGACTTCAAGGAGCAAACGGCCAACCTGAAAAGCGTAACCGTGAACGGCCAGGCAGTTGCCATCGACCATCACGATGAGCACGTGGTACTACCCGCTGCTAGTTTGAAAACTGGCTCGAACGAGGTGCAAATTGCGTTTACGGCGGGCAACCAGAGCCTCAACCGCAACGAGGATTTTCTGTACACGCTACTCGTACCTGACCGTGCCCGCACTGTGTTTCCGGTCTTCGACCAGCCCAATCTTAAAGCCTCGTTTCGGCTTACCTTAAGCGTGCCGTCGGGCTGGGAGGCAATGGCCAATGCTCCCCAGGATTCTATCCATAATGTTCTAAATGGCCTCATTCCTGGGTCTAATACATACTTCTTCGCACCTTCGGACACCATCAGCACCTACCTGTTCTCCTTTGCGGCGGGCAAGTTTGAGCGGGTTTCGCGCACGCTAGGGGGTAGGCAGATGCAGTTTCTGCACCGGGAAACCGATAAGGACAAGCTGCGCCTGAGCCTGGGCCCCATCTTCCAGATTCATGCCGACGCGCTGAAGTTCTTGGAGCAGTACACCGGCATTCCCTACCCATTCCGCAAGTTCGATTTCGTGGCCCTACCCGATTTCCAGTACGGCGGTATGGAGCACGTGGGCGCCATCGACTACAAAGCCAGCACGCTGTTTCTGGATGAAGGTGCCACCCAGGATCAGAAGATTAGCCGCTCCAGCCTCATTGCCCACGAAACCGCCCACATGTGGTTCGGCGACCTAGTGACCATGCAGTGGTTTAACGACGTGTGGATGAAGGAGGTGTTTGCCAACTTCATGGCCGATAAAATAACCCAGGTGGCCGTGGCTAATTCCAACTACGACCTCAAGTTTGTCATTGACCACTACCCGGCGGCCTACGGCATAGACCGTACTACCGGCGCCAACCCCATTCGGCAGGAGCTTGATAACCTGAAAGATGCCGGCTCGCTCTACGGCAACATCATCTACCACAAAGCGCCCATTATGATGCGCCAGCTGGAGCGCCTGATGGGAGAGGAGCCTTTCCGCCAGGGCTTGCAGGAGTACCTCAAGAAGTACCGCTTCGGCAATGCCACCTGGCCCGACCTCATCCAGATTCTGGACGCTCGCACCCCCGCCAACTTGCAGGCCTGGAACCAGGTATGGGTAAACCAGCCCGGCCGCCCCATCTTCGACTACAGTCTGAAAACCAGCAACGGCAAGATTACCAGCCTGCAACTCACCCAGCAAGCCGAGGACAAGTCAGAGCGGCTGTGGCCCCAGCTGTTTGAGGTATTGCTCGTGTACCCCAATGGCGGAGTGAAAGAGCTGACGGTAAACATGAACCAGCGTGAGGTGCGCGTGCCGACGGCGCAAGGCGAGGCCACTCCCGCATTCGTGTTGTTTAACTCTACCGGCCTGGGCTACGGCGTATTTCCCCTTGACAAGCAGCCAACCGCGGGCCTGACTACCCTGCAAAACCCGGTGGCCCGGGCGGCGGCCTACGTGAACTTATACGAGAACATGCTCAACGGCCGCACCATTGCCCCGCGGCAACTGCTGGAGATATACCGGCAGGCACTACCCAAGGAGCAGGAAGAGCTGAACATCAAGTTGCTGACCGGCCAGCTCACGGATATGTACTGGAAGCTGCTTAAGCCCACGGAGCGGGCAGCGCTGGCCCCGGCGTTGGAGAAGGAATTGTGGCGGGCCATGCAGCAAAACCCCGCGGCCAACTCCAGGAAGCTTTTGTTCAAAGCCTACCAGTCGGTGGCCCTAACCAAGGAGGCCCAAACGCGCCTCTACCAGGTCTGGGACAAGGAGCAGGCCCCCGCGGGCGTGAAGCTCACCGAGGACGACTACACTGCCCTGGCGCTGGCCCTGGCCGTGCGCGACTACCCCGCCGCCACGCCTATTTTGCCCAAGCAGCTTGCCCGCATCCAAAACCCCGACCGCAAAAAGCGCATGGAGTTTCTGCTGCCCGCCCTCTCGCCCGACGTGCCAACCCGCGACGCCTTCTTTGCCTCCCTGGCCGACGAGAAGAACCGGGAAAAGGAAGCCTGGGTGACAACGGCCCTGGCTTACCTGCACCACCCGCTCCGGGCCGCCACCTCCGAGAAATACCTGCCCCAAAGCCTGGCCCTACTCGAAGAAATTCAGCAAACCGGCGACATCTTTTTTCCCTATTCCTGGCTTCAAGCTACCCTGGGCTCTTACCAAACGGCCACCGCCGCCCGCACCGTGCGGGAGTTTCTGGCCGCGCACCCCACCTACAACCCCAAGCTGCGCGCTAAGCTGCTGCAGGCTGCCGATGACGTGTTTCGGGCCGAGAAGCTGGTGCTGTGAAGTGCCTAGCTGAACAGAAGCCTTTGCTAGGGTAGTTGTAACTTCGAGTCAGTAGAGACGCCGTAATCCACCCCACCGCCGTGCTAGATTCTTCCGAAAACTTTCGGGCAGCTTTCGAGGCTGTTACAGGCAGTTGCCTTCTGCTACAGCCCGATGCCCCCGCGTACACAGTGGTGGCCATTACAGACGAACTGCTGGGGGTGCTGGGGCTGGAACGGCAGCACGTAGTAGGGAAGAGCATATTCACGGTTTTCCCCGAAAACCCGGCCTTGCCCCAGGCCACGGGCGCCGCCGAACTGCGCACTTCCCTGGAGTATGCCCGCCAGGAGAAAGCCCATCATCACATGCCCGTAGTGCGCTACGATATAGCCGCTGCCGAGGGCGTGTTTGAGGAACGGTACTGGTCGGCTAACAGCAAGCCGGTGGTAAGCCCGGCGGGCGAAGTTCTCTACATCATCCATGCTACGGCCGAAGTGACGGCCCAACTGCTGGCGGAAAAAAAAGCGCAGGCTTTGCGGCAAGTGGAGAAGACCTATAGCCTGTTCTTGCAGGCTCCCGTGGCGGTGTGCATTGTAACGGGGCCACAACACATTGTGGAGCTGGCTAACGACGAGATTCACCAGTTTCTGGGCACTACCCCAGCTATCATTGGGAAGCCCTTGTTTGAAGCGCTGCCGGCCGCGAAAGCACAGGGCTTTCCTAAGCTGCTGGACCAGGTACGCACCACCGGGCAACCATTTTATGGTACGGAATACCCGGTTACGCTGACCCTTAATGGCCGGGAAGAGCTGCGCTACTACAACTTTGTTTACCAGCCCTACTACGAACAGCCCACCGACAAAGCCCCATGGGGGTGTTCAGCGTGGCGCACAACGTAACGGAGCAGGTGCTTTCCCGCCAACGGGCCGAAGAAAGTGAGCATCGGTACCGCACCTTGATTGAAGAAGCGCCCATTGCTACGGCCTTCTACACGGGGCCGGAAGTTCGGATTCAGTACGTGAATGCCATTATGCTCAGCTACTGGGGCAAAGACCGGACGGTTATCGGCAGCACGCTTCGGGAAGCCTTACCCGAACTGGCCGACCACTCCTTTCCCGCCTTGCTGGAACATGTGTACACCACCGGCGAGCCGTACGTGGGGGTGCGGGAGGCCACCACGTTGCTGGTCGATGGCAAATCCAAAATCTCCTACTTCAACTTTACCTACAAACCCTTGCGCAATGAGCACGGGGACGTGTACGGTATCCATCACACGGCCATTGACGTCACGGAGGAAGTGCTGGCTCAGCAGAAGATCGAGGAAAGTGAAGCCCGCTTCCGCAACTTGGTGGCGCAGGCTCCCGTGCCCATTGCCCTCACCATCGGCCCAAACATGGTGTTTGCAAACGTCAACGAACCGATGCAGCAGATGGTAGGGCGAAGGAGTGTGGCGTTCGTAGGTAAAACCATGCGTGAGATATTCCCCGAACTTGAAAACCAGGCTGCGGAACAGCTGGCGCGCCGGGCTCAAGAAAAAGGGGAGCCTTTTTACGGGACCGAGATGCCCGTAACCCTGCAAATTGGAAATGAAACGCGCCAGGCTACTACGATTTATCGTACACTCCGCTGCGGGAGAAAGGCCAGATTACGGGCGTCATTCACGTAGCCGTTGAGGTAACCGAGCAGGTGCAAGCGCGGCGCAGACTGGAAGAAAGCCAGGAGGAGTTGAAGCGGTTCAAGTTTATGGCCGACCAAGCCCGTGACCCGTTTGTGCTCATGCGGGCCGATGGCACCTTCGCCTACCTCAACAAACAGGCGCTGGATTCCTGGGGCTACACGGCGGAAGAAGCCCGGCACCTGCACGTGCAAGACATAGACTCTTCGTACCCGTACCAGGCCTACGTGGAGGTATTTGGACGGGCTCAGAATGGCAGCTTCCCCCGTTTCAATAGCGTGCTTAAACGCAAAGATGGGCACACCTACCCCGTCAGCGTGAGTATGAGCGGACTAGTGCTGGGGGGCGAGCCGTACTTGTTTGCCATTCCGCGCGATAGTACGGAGCAGAAGAAGTTTACGGACACCTTGCAGGAAAGTGAGCAACGCTTCCGCATCATGGCCGACGCGGCGCCCAACCTGGTGTGGGCAATGCACCCCGATTCTGCAATCCGCTACGTGAACACTACCTTCCTGGAGTTTTTGGGCACTACCCTCGGCGCATTTGTGGCTACCAACTGGGAGACCTACGTGCATCCTGAGGATGCGGCAGCGGCCCAGCGCACAATCAGCAGCGCCATTGAGGAGCGCACGCGCTTCCGCATAGAGTACCGCATGCGCCGCCACGACGGGCAGTACCGGTGGCTGTTGTCGCAGGGGGCGCCCAGCTACTACCCCAGCGGGGAGCTGTACGGCTACGTAGGGTCCGCCATCGACATTACCGAGCTTAAGGAAGCCAACCAGCAACTTCTACGCACCAACAACGACCTGGACAACTTTGTGTACACCGCTTCCCACGACTTGAAGGCGCCCATTGCCAACATTGAGGGGTTGCTGCACGCCTTGCAGCGCACCCCACCCACCGAAACGCTGGCCTCGGAGCAGGTGCTGCGCCTAACGGAGATGATGCAGGAATCGGTGGAGCGCTTCAAAAAGACCATTGCCACCCTTACCGACGTTGCCAAGCTGCAAAAGGAACACGACGGCGAGTCGGTGCTGATAGACCTGGCCACGGTGGTTGAGGACGTGCGCCTGGACCTGACGCCCATGATTGCGTCGGTGGGGGCGCAGGTGGAGATAGACGTGGCGGCGTGTCCTACTATTCGTTTTTCGGAGAAAAACCTGCGTTCCGTCGTCTACAATCTCTTCTCCAATGCCCTCAAGTATCACTCGCCCGAGCGGACGCCGCACGTGCGTATCCGTTGCGAAAGTACCCCCGAGCATCAAGTGCTAGTGATACAGGACAACGGATTGGGCATGGAAGCTGGCCGCCAGCAGCAGCTTTTTACCATGTTTAAGCGCTTTCATGACCACGTAGAGGGTAGTGGTATTGGTCTCTACATGGTTAAGAAAATGGTGGACAACGCCGGCGGACGAATTGAAGTAGAAACGCAGGTTAAACAAGGCTCTACGTTCCGCGTATACTTCCGCCACTAGTGCAGTCACTTATTAGAATAAATACGCGTAGTGTAATGGAAAAGCTTCCCAGCATCCTGTTAGTGGATGATGATAAGACGACGAATTTTCTTAACCGCCTACTGTTAGAAGACTTACAAGTAGCTCAGCAAGTACTCGTGGCCGAAAATGGGCAGGAGGCCTTGCACGTAATCGAGCAAGAGTGTCAAAAAACTAGCTGCCCTCCGCTCATTCTGCTCGACGTGAATATGCCGGTTATGAATGGGATAGAGTTTTTGGAGACCTATGCACCTATAAAACAAGCCGCTGAG